>CAZOGS010000025.1:0-15273 GCA_964579375.1 uncultured Muribaculaceae bacterium | reverse complement strand
TCTAAATACTCTTTATTAAACCAAAAGTCCGTTACAAGGTCATTAAACTCAAAATATTTAAGTTCTAAATCATCAATAACTATCAAAATTTTCATTGTTTTGTCCTCAATTCACTTTAATAATACATCAAATTTGAAAACAAAAAATAGCCGAGTTTAACTATTATCTTATTTGTACCTGTTTTATACCGTGTTTGAACAAAATCTTTGCAACGTCTGCAAAGTCACCGTCACTAAAGGTTTTAGCATCTTGAAAATTTTCATCTAAAATCTTATTACAAACAAATTTTTGCAAGAAATATTTATTTGCACCTTCAATCATTACCCCGATTTGCTCAAAATCTTCAACCGTTAAAAGCCTGTCAACAACTGTCGTTCTAAACTCATAATCTATTCCGCAAGACATTATAAGGTCGATACTGTTTTGAATTTCATTGATATCTACATCCGCATCAATAATTTTCTTATATTTAGTCAACGGTGCTTTAATATCCATTGCTATATAATCAACTAAGCCTTTCAAAACAACATCTTCGAGCATATCAAACTTCGAGCCGTTTGTATCAAGTTTTACCGCAAAACCTTTATCTTTTATTTTTTGCAAAAATTCGGGCAAATCTTTTTGCAAACACGGTTCTCCGCCTGTTACAACAACTCCGTCGAGTTTTCCCTTTCTCGTATCAAGAAAGCTCAAAATAGAATTTTCATCGGCAATTTTTTCAACGCCCGTGACAAGTTCGGGATTATGACAGTAGTGACAACGAAAATTGCAGCCATATGTAAAAACAATAGCCGCAATTTTCTTTGGATAATCAATCAGTGATGTTTTTTGAAATCCGCCGATTAGCATTTGTGACAGCAATCAGCCTTTTCCATATCAAACGTTATACGTTTTTTAAATTCTTCCGCCTTTGAAGCGTTCCATTGTTTAACGGGGCGGATATATCCGACAATTCTTGAGTAAACTTCGCACTCGGAGCCGCATTCGGGACATTCATAATGCTCGCCTGCAATATAACCGTGGCTCGGACATGTACTGAATGTCGGAGAGAACGTAAAGTACGGTATTCTGTAATTTTCACAAATCTTTTTCACGAGATTTTTCATTACATCGCAATCATAAAGTCTTTCACCCGCAAAGATGTGTACAACCGTACCTCCCGTATATTTGGTTTGCAAGTCGTCTTGGTGATCAAGAACTTCAAACAAATCATCAGTATAGTTAACAGGAAGTTGTGAAGAATTTGTATAGAAAGGTTGAGCTCCGTTTTTAACATCTTCTTCGTTTGCACAAATCATATCAGGATACGTTTTCTTATCCAAACCGGCAAGTCTTAATGAAGTACCTTCTCCCGGGGTTGCTTCAAGGTTATAATTATTGCCCGTTTCAATTTGATATTCACGAACAACATTTCTCATAAAGTCCATAACCCTTACGGCAAACTCTTTTCCTTCTTCAGAACCGATATTTTGACCGAAAAGATTCATACAAGCTTCATTCAAACCAATCAAACCGATTGTCGAGAAGTGGTTTTTCCAATAAACGCCAAATCTTCCTTTGATTGCTCTTAAATAATATCTCGTATACGGATAGAAACCTCTTTCCGTAAGGCTTTCAACAACTTTACGTTTAATTTCCAAACTTTCTTTTGCCAAGTCCATTTTTTCCTTCAACATTCTGAAGAAATCTTCTTTATCTTTTGCAAGATAGCCCAAACGAGGCATATTGATTGTAACAACACCAATCGAACCCGTCAAAGGATTTGAACCGAATAATCCGCCGCCTCGATATGCAAGTTCTCTGTTATCAATTCTCAAACGACAACACATCGAACGTGCATCTTCGGGATTCATATCGGAATTGATGAAGTTTGAAAAGTACGGAATGCCGTATTTTGCTGTCATTTGCCACAAACCGTCCAACTTCGGATTATCCCAATCAAAATCTTTTGTAATGTTATAAGTCGGAATCGGGAACGTAAATACTCGTCCGCTGTTATCACCCTCTGACATAATTTCAAAGAACGCACGGTTTATCATATTCATTTCTTCGGAAAATTCACCATAAGTCTTTTCCATGATTTCACCGCCGACAATAGCAGCTTGGTCTTTATAATAAGACGGGCAATTTAAGTCCATTGTAACGTTTGTAAACGGCGTTTGGAAACCGACTCTTGTCGGAACATTCATATTGAAAATAAATTCTTGCATTGCTTGTTTAACTTGGTCATAAGACAATTTATCATAATAAATATATGGAGCAAGCAATGTATCAAAGTTTGAAAAGGCTTGAGCTCCGGCACTTTCACCTTGTGTCGTATACAAGAAGTTTACAATTTGACCGAGTGCCGTTCTAAAGTGTTTCGCAGGAGCTGAAGAAACTTTTCCTTCTACACCTTGAAAACCTTCCGTTAACAAGTCTTTTAAATCCCATCCGACACAATAGCTTGCAATAATATTCAAGTCGTGAATATGGATATCACCCTTTGAATGAGCTTCGCCGATATCATCGGGATAAATCTTATTGAGCCAATAACTTTTACTGATGTTAGATGCAATATAATTGTTCAAACCTTGAACGGAATAAGACATATTTGCATTTTCTTTTACGTTCAAATCAATTTCGTGCAAATATTCATCAACCATATCAACTTTTGCGTCGTTAATGAATTTTCTGACCTTTGCACGTTGTTCTCTATAAATAACATAAGATTTTGCTGCCTTCTTGTAAGTTGAATCCAATAAAACTTCTTCAACAATATCTTGAATTTCTTCAACCGACATCGTCTTTAAAAGCTGTTGTTTCGATTTCAAAATATCAAAAGCTTTCTCTGCCGCTTGAGCCGCAAGTGTTTTTGCCGTTTTATGATCGAATTCTTTTGATGCACGCCCTGCTCTTTCAATGGCTTCCGTGATTTTTTCCTCGTTAAAATCGACGAGTTCACCGTCACGTTTTACAATTTTTTCCATTTATATCTCCTTTTGTATTTTGCAAATCCAAGACAGTCAGCTTTTTTTGACTGTTTTTATCTTTCACGCATTTTGTTTTTTATCTCTTAAGTGCGTTGTTCAATAATAAACCTTTTCTGCATGCTCATGCAACTTTTTTATCCATGCTTTGTGTCACAATTTTAACAAATCTCTAAAACAAAACCTCCAAGCATAACTCAGAGGTTTTTTGTTTTGTTACAAATTTAATTATTTTTAATTTTCTTTAACATTAGAAAAATAAATTTTTGTATCCGGATAAACATGTTCAAATGTTATAAAAATAAATTCTTGTTTGTATTCTGACGGAGGCGGTGCAACTTTTTCAAGATTCATCATAGTATATTCAACATCCTTATTTATCCAATATCCGTCTTTTATTACATAGTTTTTGTTATAAATATTTCCGTCTTTATTAATTTGAAAACAGATTTGGGATTTCCAATTCTTTTGCAAATTACTTTCATGATACAAAGATTTAACCTTCTCTAAAACAACATCGGTATATGATTTCATCTCGAAAGAAAAATCCGCACTTTTCGCATTCAAACCTTTGTTTATATCCTGATTTACCCATGCATTTACACAATCAAAGCAACCCGCTCCGACAAAGATTATTCCTATCGCTAAAACAGATATGATTTTTTTCATCTTTCCTCACATTCTTATAAGAATTTTTGATTTTAATTGGTTTATTCTTTTCACAAATAACAACACTTTTATAAATAAGAAGCCCGAATAAAATCGGGCTTCAAAATTTTGATTAATGAACTTTTACGTTCGGATAATATGCTTTCATTGAACCGTTCTTCGCACTGAAAGAAATAATAATAATTTCTTGATTGTACGATGAAGGAGGAATTTGATATTTACCGAATGTACTTATCAATTTAGCAACAGAATCATCAAGAGATTTGTTACCGGAATATTTGTATATTTTCTTACCTACAATATTGCCGCTTTTTTCAACAACAAATTCCATCTGAGTTACACCGTTGCCGGTAATTGAAGCTCTGTCCCAATTATCAATCATCGATTGTGCCAAACCAATCAGGAAGGCGTTCATTTCTTGATTAATAGAACCTAATTTTGTATTCAAAATCTTATTAGGATCAACTTTATCAGCTGAAGGTGCCGTTGGAACTTCTGTCGAATCCCAAATTGCATCGATATTTGTCGGAATGGAATAATTTTTAACCAAAGCACTTCCGCCGTTTGCATCCGTACCTATCATTGCTGTTGAGTCTTTACCGCTGTCTTTTCCGATAAATATAAACGCAAGAATTGATAACAAAATACAAACTGAAAATACACCGATACCGACTTTATCCATCATTGACATCGGTTTCTTTTGTTTATGAGAATGACCGTGTCTTTGACCGTTCATTTGTTGCGGATAAGGTTGTTGATACTGCTGCTGTTGATATTGCTGATTGTATCCGTAACCGTTGTTTGAATACCCGTCATTATATCCGTCATTGTATCCGTCATAGCCGTTATTTCCAAAATCAGAATACCCGTCACTGTATCCGTCATCATAACCGCCGTCAAAACCTGCATATTGCTGATTGCCTTGATTATTACCAAATTCTTCAAATTGGTCGTTTCCGCAATCACAATATCCCGGATTTACTTCGTATACTTTATTACAATCTGTACATCTAAACATAGTCTTTTCTTTCACTAATCTTCAATATCTTTATCTAATCTGTCTAAAATTTCATCACAAATATGCATTTCAAACTGCGTATGAGATAACATAAATGTTTCTGCTACCAACAAGGCTGTCGGTACAAATGCGGCAATCGCACTCATTAAAATACCACCCCATTCTCCGCCGCCGATTTCTTGCATAAAGTAGGAAACGTTCATTGTAAATTCAATGAAAATAACTGTTCCTGCAATTAAATACGAACGGAAAGCATCTGATTTCATTTTCTTTACAGCTTCTGTTCCGAATAAATCAACACCGTGATTCATATAATTCGCAAATCCGTCCTTTTTAATGACTTCAGATGCGTTTACTCTTTTTGCAATTGTAAAGGCTTGTGCCAAAGTAAAGAAAGCGAAAATAATCATCAATGTCGCAAGTGCCAAGAATACAGGAGAAATTCTCAAGCCCGAAATTCTTATCCAACCTGCCGCATCAGGAATACATGTTCCTAATGTGTTTGAAACAGCGTAAGCCAAAAACGGTGCGGTAATAATACCTAACGCAATTTCACCCACTGATTTCAATTTTAAGTTAAACTGTTTATTCCTAATATTTCTGAGTTTTACAGAACTTAAGTTGTTGATAAACAAGCCTATCCACTGTTGATAATCTTGAATTACACTCTTAAAATCTTCTCTTGTTTCGTATTTATCATAATCAATACTTGCTTCTTGAAGAGAATTTTTAAAGTAACCGCTTGCAACCGAACATAATACCAAAGCAAATAAACTTATCATTGAAATGATAGTTGAGCCTTGATCCAACGGAGCATCGGAATTTAAATAGAATGTCGTAATAATGATACTTACGGCAAGGAAAATTGCGATTGAAACCATCAACATGAAGTTCTTCGCTGCTGCCGTCTTCTTATTTATCGCACTCTTTTCTTTTCCCTTATCTTGGAATACAAGGAAAATACCTTGTTTTAAAATCAAAGCGTTAACAAAAAGTAAAACCGCATATCCTGCCAAAAGTCGCATATGGAGAGGGAAAAATCCTCTCGTTGCATCAACCAAAAGTGTTCTGAGAGTATCTGATAACGCTGATGCCATAATAACAGGACAGAAAATCAAAGCCAATCCGATAAATCTTTCAGCGTTGCCGTTTGCAGTCATTCTTTTCTTTGCATCTTCCAAAGCAAAAGAAATTTCCTTCAAAATACCGACACGACGTGATTCAATATCCGTCTTTCTCTTTTCGAGTTTAATTTTTGTTGTAGCGTTACCTTCGCCGTAAAGCTCTCTGATATCATCTTCATTGAAATCTTGTTGTGCAATTGATGTCAATGTAACTTGCGGTTGTTGAGGACGAGGAGGCATCGACTGTTGCGGATGACCGGGCATTCCTTGCATTTGAGGTCTTCTCATTTGCGGTTGAGCGGGTCTTTGCTGTTGAGGCATTTGACCTTGCATTTGAGAATTCGGCATCGGTTGTTGAGGACGTTGAGGTTGTCCTTGCGGTTGCCTTTGAGGTTGCGGTTGAGCATTACCTTGCGGCATTCCCAATTTAATTCCCACAAACTCGTCTGTTCCGTCTATCATTAATTTACAGCCTCGTTCCACTATCAGAGAATTTCCCATCGGCTGTCCTTTAAACATTATCTCAGGAGCTGCTGTTTTATTAGTTACTCTAAATCCGCCGTTTCTTCCTAATTCTACAATAAGAATGAAATTTACGGGGCATTGAACCTTCACTTCACAATTCGGATGAGTTCCTATTGAAACAACAGGTTTATCAAATACTTGCTCACCTTGTTTTGTCGCTACTGTTACGGGCATTTTGTCTTCCTTATCTTCCCATTGCCGCCATTATTTTGCGGCTTGCTTTATCCATCATTTCATTAGTTGCTATTACTAATTTTTCTTCACCTAATACAGGTCCTAATTTTCCTTTTACAAAATCCAATTTTGAAGGATGTGCATACAAGAATGACATCGACAATTTAGGACAGTATTGTTTAACTCTCTTAACATTATCAGGTAATGTATTCCAATTAATTTGACCTTTAATGTCACCTTCGTTTTCCAAATCGCCGATTACAATAATTGCCGGAGTATAACCTTCTCTTTGCATCGTCAAGGCATGCTGCATACCTTTTTTAATCGCCGTTCCGTATGCCGTACCCCAAGCTGAAGCATCTAATCTCGTATATTCATTCAACGATTTTCTTATGCCACTGCCATTTTGCGGAGAACCTTCGTATATGAGGTTTGAATCTTGCGAAATAATCAAAATTTTTACTTGATCATCAGGATCTAATGTCTTACAAATCGAGCTGATATAGTTCTTTTGCTTGTAAAGTTGTTCCTGATTAGATGCGGATATATCCACAAGAAATATCGCACATGCCGGTGTAAAATCATCGACTTTTATCGATTTAAAACCTACTATCGCCGATTTCACGATAACTGAAAATACTAAAATTATAATTCCTAATGTTATTAATCTTTTACCCATTGCTTTTTTCCGTTTTTTTGTTCTATTGTACCACGAAACTCTATAAAATTACAAGATTTTATATCTATTTTTCTGCAAAAGCCTTTACTTCCCTTCTTTTAATTTTGCTTGTTGCGGTTCTTTGTAACAATTCTCTGCTTAATACAACGTTTGTCGGACGCTTAAAAACAGACAATTTCGAAGAAAGTTCTTTAACTTCGGCTCTTAATATTTTTATCAATTCCTCGTCATTCGGATATTTCTCGGAAATTTCCGCAGTCGGAACGACAACAGCAGTAACATCTTCCGTGCCGTCTTTTAATCCGCCGACCCTTTTTACACCGACAACGCATGCTTCTTGTATTATCGAACTTTGAGCCAAAATTGCCTCAACTTCTTCGGGGAATACTTTTTTCCCTCCGTTTAAAACAATCATATTCTTTATTCTGCCTGTAATGAAAACAAAACCGTCTTTATCAATTTCTGCAATATCACCCGTATGCAACCAACCGTCGCTATCTATGGTTTCTGCCGTCAACTCGGGGTTTCCGTAATATCCTTTCATGACATTATCACCTTTTACGAGCAATTCACCCGTTTCTTTATCAATCTTAACATGAACGTCAGGAATAGGTTTTCCGACAGAACCCAACTTTGAAGCTCCGTCAACATTCATCGTTACAACAGGAGAAGCTTCCGATAATCCGTAACCCTCGTATATCTTAATTCCTAACGTTTCCAAATATTTAGCGATTTCTATATCAAGGGGAGCACCTCCCGAGATACAACCTTTGAATTTTCCGCCAAATTGTTTATGAATGGACGGGAACAAATATTTTCTTACTCTTACAGACGGAATTGATTTTGCGATATTAAAAAGAATTTTAAATCCTAATTTTTTGAAAAATCCGCCCTGTGCAACCGTACTTTCAATATTTGCTTTTAAAAGTTTTAAGAAAGCCGGAACAACTACCATAAAGGTAATTTCTTTTTCCGACAAAATCGGAAATAAATCTTTCGGTTTTAAGCTTTTTGAATAATAAATTGCAGTTCCCATACTTAAAAAAGACAAGAACCCGACCGAAAGTTCAAAGAGGTGATTCATAGGTAAAATAGACAATAATCTGTCATTTACAGTCAAGTTAAAACACTGACTTATTGATTTTACCTGAGCCATTGAATTTTTATAGGAAATTTCAATACCCTTCGGACTTCCCGTTGTACCGGATGTATAGATAATAAAAGCAGATTGCAAAGGATTTCTGTGTCGCCATTTGAAGTCTTTTGCATCCGGCAAATTATATATACACTGACATGTCTTATCCGTACAACCTTCATCTATCACGACAACTTCTTCGATAGACTCAATTTCTTCCATTAATTTTTTTGCTTTTTCCAAATATGCATTTGAGCACATCAGTATTCTCGGATTGCTGTTACTCAAAATTGAATTTAATTCATAGGGTGTCAATTTAATGTCGAGAGGAACAAGTGTTGCCCCCGCAAGAACAGAAGCAAACAAAGCTGCACCCCATTCAGGCATGGATTCAGACAAAATTGCAACTTTATCGCCTTTATCAATTCCTTGTCGAACCATATATGCAGCAAGTCTTTGGGATAATATGCTCAACCCTTTGAAGGTCAATTCTCTCCAACCGATATAAGATTTTATTCCTAAAGCATTTTTATGTCCGTATTCTTTTGTTATTTTATCCATAAACAAAAGAAGATTCTCTGTTCTTTCCATTGTTAATCCTTTGTTTTGCGTTTCTTCGTAATGTATGTCGGTTTAATTTTTGTTTCTATGCTCAATATTCTATCATAAAAAAATAATTTATTCATATCTGAGTGCATCAATCGGATTAAGTAAAGAAGCTTTATATGCGGGATAATAGCCAAAACCTATTCCGACAAGAGCCGAAAAACAGAGTGACATAACGATAGAACCAAAGGTCACAACAGCCGACATTTCCGTAAACAATTGAATTGACTCCGCTCCTATTATTCCGACAACAATTCCGATGACTCCGCCAATCATAGATAGCAAAAATGACTCAAGCAAAAATTGCAATCTGATATCTTGAACGTTAGCACCTATTGCCATTCTAATTCCTATTTCTTTTGTCCTTTCGGTTACGGAAACAAGCATGATGTTCATAATCCCGATACCGCCGACAAGCAAAGAAACCGAAGCAATTGACGCAAGTAAAATCGAAAATATCTTCACAGTGGATTTCATATTTTCTTGAAATTCAGCGGAATTTCTTATGCTAAAATCATTTTCCTGATTTTTTCCGATATGATGTCTTGATTTCAAAATAGTTTCAATTTCGGTTTCAAGCTCAGACAACTTGTCGGTATCTTCCCCTTTAACCAAAATCATTTTTACCGTTCCGGGGAAGCTCGTCCCGAAAACTTTTCTCTGAGCTGTTGTGATGGGAATAAAAACAATATCATCTTGATCCATCGGACCTGCAGCCCCTTTTTCTTTAAGAGTTCCGATTATTTTAAAAGGAATATTTCCTATTCTCATAACCCTACCTATAGGGTCAAGGTCGCCAAAAAGCTCTTCTGCAACTGTAGAACCGATTATTGCAACTTTTGAATAATTTCTGCTGTCTTCCGCTTGAAAACTTCTTCCGTTTTCAATTTCGTAATTTTTTATGTACAAATACGAGTTGGAAACACCGTAAACAGTAGATGCCCAGTTTTGATTACCGTACATCAATTGTTTCGACTCATTCGAAGCAACCGCTACAGAATCAATATTATCGGCTGTTTTCATAATCTCTTGTGCATCTTTGAGAGTTAATGACGGTTTAGAACCGAAACCTTGTTGTACTCCGCCCGATCTTGCCGAAGAGGAACGTATTGTCAATATATTGGAGCCCATTGATTCCATATTCGCCTGCACTTTTTTGCTCGCCCCCGTACCTATGCCAAGCATAATAATAACGGCACTTACACCGATAATAATACCCAAGCTCGTCAGTGCTGAACGCATTTTATTTATTTTTAAAGAGTTTGTTGCCATTTTATAAGTGGATTTAAAATCAATCATCAGAACCTCTTCGTAATGTCACTTTCGATGTTTCCGTCTTTAAATTTCACAACCCTCTTGCAATATTCGGCAATATCAGGTTCGTGTGTTACCAAAACGATTGTCTTTCCGTGTTTTTCATTCAACTGAACAAAAAATTCCATTACCTCTATACTTGTTTTCGTATCCAAATTTCCTGTCGGTTCATCCGCAAGAATAATCGGTGCATCGTTAACAATAGCACGGGCAATCGCAACACGTTGCTGTTGACCGCCCGACATCTGATTAGGCATATGATTTTCCCTTGCCTCAAGCCCGACCACCTTTAGAGCCTTTCTTGCACGTTCAATTCTTTCTTCTTCCTTCATGCCCGCATAAATCATCGGAAGTTGTACGTTATCAAGAGCCGTTGTCCTTGAAATCAAATTAAAACCTTGAAAGACAAAACCCAACTTACGGTTTCTTATCACCGCAAGTTCGTCCGAAGTCATTGTACTTACGTCAATTCCGTCAAGGTAATATTTTCCCGAAGTCGGTTTATCAAGGCAACCTATTTGATTCATAAACGTTGATTTACCTGACCCCGAAGCCCCCATAATTGCAACAAATTCACCCCTTCTTACGGTTAAAGACACATCATTCAGTGCATTGAACGATGTATCTCCCGTTTGATAGGTTTTTATTAAATTGTGAACTTCAATTACATTTTCTGTCATTTTTGATTTTCAACATTTTAAACTAAAACATTCTCGGCGGGCCGCCGGCATTCTTTTTTCCCGTTCGTACAGGCATAAGAACTTTTGTCCCTTCCGCAATATTATCGGATGTTATTTCGGTGAAATCACCGTCTTTCAAACCGGTTGTAACTTCGACTCTTTCCGGCTTTTTACCGATCAAAATCCATACACCTTGTTGCTGATATTTTTCTGTTATATTTGCGGGAACATATTTGAAAGCAAGGTTCGGAACGCACAAAACATCTTGTTTGTCTTGTGTTATTATTGTTACGTTTGCACTCATTCCGGGCTTCAAAATTTGTTCGTCATTATTAACGGAAACAATTACGGTATAAGTTGTTACGTTAGATACGGTTGTCGGGTTTAATCTGACTTGGGTTACAGTACCTACAAACGTATCATCGGGATAACCGTCAAGAGTATATTCAGCTTTTTGACCTTCCTTAATTTTTCCGATATCTGCTTCCGAAACACTAACTTCTATTTGCATTTTCGTCAAATCTTCAGCAACTACAAATAACTCCGGTGTTTGGAAACTTGATGCAACCGTTTGACCTTCGTCAACCGCTCTTGAAACAACAACACCGTCAACAGGAGAAATAATTTTTGTGTAATACATATTTGTTTCTGCTGTGTCTAAGTTTGCTTGAGCCTGCTTTATATTTGCCTGCATTGCGGAAAGCTCCGACTTGCTTGCAATATACGTTGCATAAGACGATTCAACTTCGTCTTTGGAAACATAATGTTTTTCATACAATCTTGCATATCTCTCATAATTTGCTTTATTGTAATTTGCTTGAGCTAATACCTTATTGTAATTAGCTTTAGAATTATTCAAATCAGCCCTTGCTTTATCAACGGAGGCTTGAAACAGAGATTGGTCAATTTCCGCAAGAACCTGCCCTTTTGTAACTTTTGAATTGTAATCGGCATAAATTTTATCAATTCTTCCCGAAACTTGAGCACCGATGTTGATTGAGTGTACGGGATTAACCGTTCCGGATGCCTCAACAGTTTGAGTCATATTGCGTCTTTCAACAACAGCAATCTTCGTTTCCTGCTGTTTTCCGTTTTTGGGAATAATTGCCAATATACCTGCTATCGCAAGCAGAATGACAAGACCAATAATAATTTTTTTCTTCATTATCTTATACCTATTGATTTATTAAGCATTGCAAGGACTTCATTATATTCACAAATAACATCAACATATTCAAGCTGAGCTGTATAATATTCGTGAGCCGCATTTTGAAGTTCAATGAAGTTTCCCGTTCCGACTGTATAACGACCGTCAGCAAGTTGTAAATACTCCAATGAGCGTTCAATTTGGTCTAATTTGATATTTATCTCATTCGGGAATTTTTTCATCCAGGCAACCTTATCTCGAACATCCCATTCATTGTCAATAAGATATGTTTCCGTGTCGTTTTTTGCCATTTCAAGATTAGCTTTTGCCTCTTCAACTTTTGTCTTGTAATACATTGCATTGACATTGCCAAATCCGAATTTTACACCGATATCAAATCCGTTTGATACTATTGCGGAAGAATTTTTAAGATTATAACCCATGCTCAAATCCAAATCCGGATTATACATTCTCTTTATTTCTTTTAAATTTTCCGCAGCCGCACTTTCAATCAATCTGATTGCAAGCACATACGGGTTTTTCGTTCTTGATTCGTTCAAATACCAATCAATCTCATGCGGTAAAACGAGGAAGTCCTCCTTTTTGTTCCCTAAAACATTCGCTTTTTGGATACCTTGTGTCAAAACGGTATTCAAATCAGGGTTTTGAGGTTTTTTAGTCAAATCGGAATCATATTTGTAATCCAATAAAATATTGAACGTTTCCGTAGGTGACAAAACGTATTGATTAGGACATTCCGACCAATACATTTTATTTTTCAAAATCATAATTTCAGTGTAATAATCGCTGTATGCTTCAGCAAGACTGAATTTTGCGTTATTCAGAGCAACTTCCGCATCCACAACATCAATTCTCGACTTTAACCCTTCGTTAAAAAGTGCCGTGGCACGGTCTAAATTCAGTTGTTGAATTGCGGTGTTTCTTTCGTTAATCATTACCCTTGCCCAATAATTCAGGCATTTGTAATAAGCTATTTTAACGTCGTAAGAAGTCTGTATGTATGCATATTCAAGATCAAGCTCGGCAGCTCTCTTATTGTATTTGTCGGCATTCAATGTCGCATTCATTTTGCCGAAATCCCATATTTTTTGACTTAATCCGACAGTTACGCCGTGATAATTCTTTGAATTATCCCATCCTCTGTCATTTTGAGTAATGTAATACCCTGTATTTGCCGATAACGTAGGGAAATATACAGATTTTGTCTGACCGATTTTACTCTTCGACTTCAAGACATTGTTTTGTGCTCTTTTTATAATCGGACTGTGAGAAAAAGCATATTCCAAACAATCCTCGAGAGTAATTGTTTCTCCGCCTTTTAAGGTATCCAAATCCTGTATGGCATAAGCTTTTTCAACTCCGCATACAAAAACAACGCTAAACAAAACTAAACATAATTTCAATAAATTTCTTTTCATAATAAAAATATTATATATGAATAAGAAATTTTAGCAACAAAAATGCTTAATCCGACGGTTTTTGAAAGATATTTCTTTTGATTTCAATCGTTACTATGCAACATCCATATAACATTTTGCTGTTTTTTTGAAAAAAATAACAACATTTATGTTATTTTTATGTTATCTTTATTTTGTACACAATGAGGCAAAAAAAATGACAAATATCAACGATTTACCGACAGTTTATAATCCGCAGGAAACGGAAGATAAAATTTATAAATTTTGGGAAGAAAATGATTGTTTTAAGGCTGATGAAACATCCGACAAAACGCCTTATTCAATTGTAATTCCGCCCCCGAACGTAACAGGTGTACTCCACATCGGACACGCCCTTGATAATACATTGCAAGATATTTTAATCAGATATCACAGAATGGCAGGATATGAAGCACTTTGGGTTCCGGGTACAGACCATGCAGGAATTGCGACACAAAACGTCGTAGAAAAGAAACTTCGTGAACAAGGAAAATCAAGACATGACCTCGGACGTGAAAAATTTCTCGAAACGACTTGGGAATGGGCAAATGAACACAAAGGAGCCATTCTTGACCAATTTAAGAGATTAGGTGTTTCTTTTGACAGAAGCCGTCAAAGATTTACTCTCGATGAAGGCTGTTCGGCAGCGGTAAAAGAAGCATTCGTAAAACTTTACGAAAGAGATTTGATATACAAAGGTGCATACATTGTAAACTGGTGTCCTCGTTGTCAAAGTGCCATTTCTGATATTGAAACGGAATACGAAACAGAAGAAGGTCATCTTTGGGAAATTCAATATCACCTTAAAGACGAACCCGGTGCAATCGTTGTTGCAACGACACGTCCCGAAACCATTTACGGTGACGTAGCGATTGCTGTTCATCCGACGGACTACAAATACAAAGATTTAATCGGTAAAACGGTTTGCATGCCGATAACGGGAAAAGAAATTCCGATTATCGGAGATGAATACGTTGATAAAACATTCGGAACGGGTGCTGTTAAAATCACTCCGGCTCATGACCCGAACGATTATGAAGTCGGCAAACGTCATAACTTAAAGCCTGTTTGGGTTATTGACGAAAAAGGATGTATGAAGGCTTGTGATGAAGTTCCGCAAGATCTTCACGGTCTTGACCGTTATGAAGCTCGTAAAAAGACAATCGATTGGCTCAATATGAACGGTTTGTTATTAAGGACACTTCCTCACGAACACAATGTCGGCAAGTGTCAACGTTGCAATACAACAATCGAACCGCTTTTATCCGAACAATGGTTTGTAAGAACAAGCAAAATCGCAAAAGCAGGCATCGAAGCCGTTGAAACGGGTAAATTAAAATTTGTTCCCGAAAGATGGACGAAAAACTTCCTCGGTTGGATGAGCGAAATGCGTGATTGGTGTATTTCAAGACAGCTTTGGTGGGGACATCAAATTCCTGCTTATTACAACAATGAAACAGGAGAAATGGTTGTTGCAAAAGAAAACCCCGATCCGTCAAAATACACGCAAGAAACGGATGTTTTGGATACGTGGTTCTCTTCGGGCTTGTGGCCGTTTGAAACAATGGGTTGGCCTAATACGGATGCGGCGGATTTCAAAAAATTCTACCCGACGAGCGTTCTTGTAACAGCTTTTGACATTATTTTCTTCTGGGTTGCAAGAATGGTTATGATGGGCTGTGAATTAACGGGACAAGTGCCGTTCCCGACGGTATTTATTCACGGTTTAATACGTGACGAAAACGGTCAAAAAATGTCAAAATCAAAGGGAAATAC
>CAZOGS010000024.1:13771-15375 GCA_964579375.1 uncultured Muribaculaceae bacterium | reverse complement strand
GGGTTTTATCTCACCTCTGAGAGGGGTGTAATTCCAATGGGAACGAAAGACGATTTATATGCTCCCTTTTCACAATGTTTAATAACTGATGGTGCTGCTTGTACAGCGTGGGTTATTATGAAAGGAAATATGGACTACAAAAAAAGCGGAGTCGAATTTGATGATGAGGAACAGGAGGAGGCTCTGGATGCGGGTGAGCTCTGGTAGTGTGCATTATGATGCACGCACAATTAATTATGGTATTATATTTTGGCAATTTTCGGTAAGTTTTTAAAGCTTGAATATTTCCCATCTTTTGTCGAAAAGTAGAATGCGGTAAATATATGATTTACCGCATAAAAATACTCAAAAATGCCTTCAACATTTGTTATGAGTGTTTTTTAAGTCAATAATTAAGGTATATAATTATATTATGTAAATTTTATTGTTCCAAATCGTGTCTTATGTCATCAGCTGTAACGTAGACGAGCGGTGAGTTTTCGTCTTTTTTAAGATAAACATCTTTAATTCCTGCTTGAACGATGAATCGTTTGCAAAGGATACAGATGATGTTGTGACCGTAAATGTACATTGTTGCGTTTTGACAACGGTCTTGTCCTGCTTGGATTATGGCGTTTTGTTCAGCGTGTATGCTTCGGCAGGTTTCGTAGCGTGTTCCCGACTGAATGTTGTTTTCTATTCTGTAGCAAGTGCCTCTTTCGTAACAGGATTGAACTTTTGAGGGCGTGCCGTTATAGCCTGTTGCTTTAATTTTTTTATCTTCTCCGACAATTACCGCTCCGACTTGTGACCGTATGCAATTTGACCTTGTTGCACAAGTTTTTGCCAAATCCATGAAATAATCATTCCACGGTTTAATTTCTCTTTTTTCAGTATTTTCAAGCGTTGTCATAGAAACCTCATTAATTGTTTAAACTGTGTATCGGTGCGGGGATCCGTCCTCCACGTTGGACAAAATTCGTTGAAGAGAGATTGTTCACGGGGATAATCGGAGCTTCACCCAAAAGTCCGCCGTAGACTGCATTTTCTCCGACTGTTTTGTTCGGAACGGGGATAACTCTGACGGCTGTAGTTTTTTTGTTAATCATACCGATTGCCATTTCGTCCGCAATTATGCCTGCGATTGTGTCAACGGGCGTTGCTCCGGGGATTGCAATCATATCAAGTCCGACCGAGCAAACACAAGTCATTGCTTCAAGTTTATCAAACGTCAAGAAACCGTTTCTTGCGGCTTCAATCATTTCCGCATCTTCCGAAACGGGGATGAAAGCACCCGAAAGTCCGCCGACGTGTGAGCTTGCCATAATACCGCCTTTTTTAACGGCATCGTTGAGCATTGCAAGTGCCGCCGTTGTTCCGTGAGCACCTGCGTGTTCCAAGCCCATTGCTCTGAAAATTCCCGCAACGCTGTCGCCGATTGCAGGTGTCGGAGCGAGCGAAAGGTCAATAATACCAAAAGGAATACCTAATTTTTGAGCCATTTCGTGTCCGATTAATTCGCCTGTTGAGGTGATTTTGTAGGCAATTTGCTTGATTTTGTTTGCAACTTCATCGAGAGGTGCATCTTTTTTCAATGAATCGACTGCGGCTCTTACGACACCGGG
>CAZOGS010000024.1:0-13671 GCA_964579375.1 uncultured Muribaculaceae bacterium | reverse complement strand
TTTGTCATACCTTTTTCAACTAAAGCACCAAATCCGCCGATAAAATCAACGCCGACTTCATCCGCAGCCTTGTCTAAAATCTTTGCAAGATAGACGTAATCGGGATTTTTGCAAGATTCACCGACAAGAGAAATCGGAGTGACCGCAATACGCTTGTTAACGATAGGAATTGAGTATTCTGCCTCAATTTCACTTGCGTATTTTTTTAAATTTTTTGCGTAGCGGATAATTTTTTCGTGTATTTTTTCTCCGACTAAACGTACGTCCGTATCGCAACAATCACGCAAACTTAAAGCAAGCGTAACCGTTCTGATGTCAAGGTTATGCACCTTAATCATATTAATTGTTTCAAGGATTGAATCCTCACTGAAAAAGTTCATTGTTTACCTCGCTAAATTGTGTGCATTTTGTCAAAAATGGCTTTCTTTTGAACCCAAACTTCAAGTTTCATTTCTTCGCCGATTTTTGTTAATTGTTCTTTAATTTCGCTGAAAGATTTCGGGCTTTTATCAGCGTTAGCAAGCATAAACATTACGAAACAATCTTGCATGATTGACTGTTTGATATCTTCGATGTTAACTTGGCACTCTGCAAGTGCGGCGGTTGTTTTCGCAACAATACCGACTTTGTCCGCACCGATGATTGTTATAATGATTTTATCATTTTCTTTTGACATTTTAATTCTCCGTTAAGTATGAGAATATTTTAACACACTTATTTTAAAATAACAGTTTTGTAAATAGATTACGAAATTTTACGAAATTTTATTTTGAGAGGATAGTGTTTATAATGATTTTGAGGGGAAGCCTTATGATTATTTTTAATAAACAAATTTCAGCAGATAATGTTAAAACACTTATAAGAAGAATGGTATTTCTTGCGATAGGAGCGTTCATTGCTGCGTTTGCACTTGAGTGTTTGTTGATACCGAATAAAATCGTCGATGGCGGAGTTATCGGTATTTCAATGATGACGGCGTATAAGACCGGATTGCCGTTAGGCTATATAATTGTTGCGTTAAATTTTCCGTTTATTTTGATGGCGTTTAAAAAGCTTGGCAAAATGTTCGTTTTCTTGACATTTTTTGCAACGATAATGCTTGCGGTGGCTACGGAAGTTGTTCCGATTTGTTTACACCACAAGGAATTGCACAATCCGTTTTTGGCATGTATTTTTGGCGGTATTGCATTAGGTGTCGGGGTTGGTACCATTTTAAGAAACCACGGTTCGACTGACGGTACGGAAATGGTTGCTGTTTCGTTTGCCAAAAAAACTCCGTTTTCGGTTGGCGAAATTATTATGTTTTTCAACCTTTTTATTTTCGGAGCGGCAGGGTTTGTTTATGATAATCCCGAAAGTGCTTTGTATTCAATCGTTACGTATTATATCACCTTTAAGGTTATTGATATGGTTCTTGAGGGCTTGAATGAATCGAAATCAATTTTTATTATTTCCGACGAATGGGAAAAAGTCGGCACAGAGATAATGAAAATGATGGATACAAGCGTTACGTATATCGATGCTGAAGGCGGGTATTCCGGACGGAAGAAAAGAATTGTATATTGTGTAATTTCAAGGCTTGAAATTGCAAAAATAAAATCTTTGACGAAAGAAATTGACCCGAAAGCCTTTATTGCGATAGAAAATGTTCACGAAGTCGAAGGCGTTCGTGTTAAGAAAAAATATTAGTTGTTAAATAAGGCTTAAATGGCGATAAAATCGGGAATTTTGAAGATTCTACGGCAAGGTATTTTTTCGTGTTTTCTTGATTTAAAGATACCTTTGTTGTTAAATTAAGAAAAAACGAAATTAAGGTGAAAAAATATGGCAATAACATCAATGAAATCAGACTTTTGCGGAGAATTAAGAGCAAGTGATATCGGAAGAAAAGTAACGCTTTCGGGATGGGTTGCAACCGTAAGAGATTTAGGCGGAATTATTTTTGTTGAATTGCGTGACAGAAGCGGATTTTTCCAATTTGTAGCGGATCCCGAAAAAAATCCTGCCGTATATCAAACGATTAAAAGTTTAAAAGACGAATATGTTGTACAAGTAACGGGTGAAATTTCAAAAAGACCCGATGAAACGTACAATCCGAACCTTGCAACGGGAGAAGTTGAAATGTATCCTGAAGCGATTGAAATTTTGTCAAAATCGGAAACTTTGCCGTTCCCGTTGGATGATGAAAATGTCGGTGAAGATGTTCGTTTGAAGTACAGATATTTGGATTTACGTCGTGAATCTATGCGTGATAAGTTGATTTTGCGTCATAAAGTCGTTACTGCAATCAGAAATTATCTCAACAATCAAAACTTTACGGAAGTTGAAACTCCTGTTTTGATTAATACAACTCCGGAAGGTGCAAGAGATTATCTCGTTCCCTCAAGAGTCCACGAAGGCAAGTGTTATGCACTTCCTCAATCACCTCAAATTTTCAAACAATTGTTGATGGTTGGCGGATTGGAAAGATATTATCAAATTGCAAAATGTTTCCGTGATGAAGACTTGAGAGCTGACAGACAGCCCGAATTTACGCAAGTCGACATAGAAATGTCTTTCGTTGAACAAGAAGACGTCATCAATCTTGTTGAAGGTTTGGTAAAGGATGCTTTTGACGTTATTGATGTTAAGCTTCCGGAAAAATTTCCGAGAATGACTTGGCAAGAAGCAATGGATAAATACGGCAGTGATAAGCCGGATACTCGTTTTGGCTTAGAATTGTTCGATTTGGGCGACATTCTTGCAGAGTCTGATTTTGAAGCAATGAAAGAAGTCTTGAATAACGGCGGAATTATCAGAGGTATTACAATTCCCGATGCTTCGACTTATTCAAGAAAAGAAATTGATGATTTAAGACCGCTCGTTCTTTCATACGGTGCAAAAGGACTTGCAAACATCATCTTCAATACTGACGGAACGGCAAAATCACCTGTTTTGAAATTCTTAAAAGAAGGTCAATTGGAACAAATTAAAGAACGTGCTAAGGCAAAAGACGGTGACGTTGTGTTCTTTGTTGCCGATAAGCCGAAAGTTACTTACGATGCAATGGGAAGATTCAGATTGCACTTCGGAAAGAAATTGAATTTGATAAATCCCGATGACCACGCAGTATTGTGGGTAGTTGACTTCCCGATGTTCGAATACAGCGAAGAAGAAGGTCGTTATATGTCGATGCACCATCCGTTTACGATGCCCAATCCGGAAGATTTGGATAAGATGGAAACGGATAAAGCACATTGCCGTTCGATTGCTTATGATATCGTTTATAACGGAACGGAACTCGGCGGCGGCAGCGTAAGAATTCACCGTGGTGATATTCAAGAAAGAGTGTTCAAGGCATTGGGCTTGAGCGAAGAAGATATTCAAAAGAAATTTGGCTTCCTCGTAACGGCATTCAAGTACGGTACACCTCCGCACGCAGGTTTGGCAATTGGTTTGGACAGATTGATTGCACTTATGGCAAAGACTGATTCAATCCGTGACGTAATTGCGTTCCCGAAAAATTCCGGTGCAAAATGCTTGATGACAGACGCTCCGGCGGAAGTTACCGAAGAACAACTCAGAGAATTGCACTTAAAATCAACGGCAAGACTTCATAAATAATAAAATCAAAGGAAATGGCTAATTTAGGCGAACAGTGGACAAGTGTCCTTAAAATATTGGAAGAAACAATCCCAAGCGAATCTTATAACGCTTGGGTTCTTCCGCTTGTGCCGTCGGAGCTTAGTGACGGAAAAATCACGTTGCTTTCTCCTCACGGTTTTACTGCGTTGACCCTTAAAAAGTCTTACGGTGACGTCATTTCAAAGGCTTTATCCGAAGTTTTCGGAGAAAAATTAAATTTTGAAATTTTGCAGGACGAAAAACTTGCCGAATTGTACGAAAAAGAGCAAAAGAAAAATAAAAAAAACGAACGTTTACAGGCGGAAAGTCAGTTCAAAGAGAGCAAATATGATGGCTTGAAGCAGATGCTTTCGGATTGTCATTTGAACACGAAGTACAAGTTTGACAATTTTGTTGTAGGCGGTGCAAATAAGTTTGCCTATGGAGCTTCGAAGGGTATTGCAGAGGGAAAATCTTTGGGCAACCCGTTGTTTGTATACGGCGGTTCGGGCTTGGGAAAAACGCACCTTTTGCACGCAATTGGTTATTATGCGATGACGAAGCGTAATAAAAAGGTCAAATACGTTACGGCGGAAGAGTTTTTGAATGATTTGCTCGAACATCTTTATTTGGGCGGCGAAAAGGATACCTTCAAAAAAGGTGCCGAAAAGAATAAAAAAATGATAAAATTCCGCCAAAAGTACCGTGATATCGACTTTTTGCTCATTGATGACATCCAATTTATTGCCGGAAAAGAACGTACCGAAGAAGAAATGTTCAATACCTTCAATACTTTGTACAGTGCGGGAAAGCAGATTGTCATAACGAGTGACAGACCGCCTGCGGAGATTGATCATCTTTCGGACAGATTAAAGACGAGATTTGAGGGCGGATTGCTTGTGGACATAGGCATTCCGGACTTAGAAACAAGAATGGCAATCATCAAACAGCTTGTCGATGCCGATGGTGCAATTCAGTTGAGTTTAGAGGTTATTGAATTTCTTGCTCGGGTTTATAAAAATAACATTCGTGAACTTGAAAAAGGTTTTAATAACGTCAGTGCGTACTGTTCGATTTTTGGTGAAGAACCGACAATTGAGGTTGTAAAAAAGGCGATAAATTACCACGAAGTGCAAAAGCAAATCACTTCGGATGTCATAATTGCGGAAGTTGCGAAGTTTTACGGTTTAACCTCGGATGATTTGAAAGGTTCCGCAAGAACCGGAAACATACGTGATGCAAGAAAAGTTGCCGTTTACATTATAAGAGAGTTGACGGGAAACAGTTGGCAGTCAATCGGCGATTCTTTGGGCGGTCGAAAGTACACAACCATGATGGTTTTGCACAAAGGTGTTGAAGATGATAAACGTGTCGACAAAAAACTTTGTGACGAAATCAACACATTATTTAACATAATTAACCAATTATAAAGAATATGGTAAAATTGCCTTAGTGTCGAACTATCGACAGGGGGAATTATGCGATTTACCATAGATGAATTAATAGAGGCAACGGGTGCAAAGTTAATCATTGCAAACGAAGACGACGATGATTTTGAAATATCGACCGATACGAGAACAATCGGTTCGGGCATGCTGTATTTGCCATTGAAAGGTGAAACATTTAACGGATTTGATTTTATCCAAAAAGCACTTGATGCGGGAGCGTCGGGCTGTTTTATCGAAGATTTGAACGATGTAAATCCGGATGCGGATGTAATTTTGCAGGTTGAAAATACGAAAGAAGCGTATTTGAAGATTGCGGAATTTTATCGGGACAAGGTTAATCCGAAAGTTATAATGATAACGGGTAGTAGCGGAAAAACGACCGTAAAAGAAATGATGTCGGCGGTTACATCGGTTAAGTTTAGAACGCACAAGACGAAACTCAATCATAATAACGAAATTGGGCTTTGTCAGACATTTTTGTCGATGCCTGATGACACGGAAGTTTTGATTGCGGAAGGCGGAATGAGGGGACTCGGAGAAATTGAGTTGCTCTCAAAATACACAAAACCTGACAGGGCGGTCATTACGAACGTCGGAACGGCTCATATCGGCAGGCTCGGTTCGGTTGAAAATATTGCAAAAGCAAAATGTGAAATTGTTAAATATTTGCAAAAAGACGGGCTTTTTATTGCTCCGGAAAATCCTTTAATCAGACAGTTTAACACTTTCGGCGGAAAATCATGCTATGTTGATTTTTCAAAAATTGAAGTTTTAAAAGCTGATACTACAGGTTCTGAATTTATTTACGGAGAAAATGAATATTTCTTGCCTCAAGAAGGTGAACATAATATTCAAAACGCTTGTCTTGTAATAGAAACGGCACTTTCTTTGGGTATGACACCCGATGAAATTGCGGAAGGTTTGAAGAATTTCAAGTCGATTGATAAACGTTGGGAATTGCAAAAAATAGGCAATATCAACATTATAAATGATTGTTATAACGCAAATCCCGATTCCGTAAAAGCGGCAGTCAAGACGTTTTTGAGCCTTTATGAGGGCAAAAAAGTTTTGGTATTGGGCGATATGGGCGAACTTGGCGAAGATGAAGTCAAATATCACGTTGAAATCGGTGAATTTTTAAATAATTTTGATTTTGACGGATTGCTGACTTGCGGTGAATTATCGGCAAATATCAATCCGAATAAGTCCGGATGTGTGCATTTTCAAGATAAAAAATCACTTGCACAATACATTTGCCGTAAATTTAAAAACGGAGCTTTTGTTTTGTTAAAAGCGTCAAGAAGCATGAAATTTGAAGAAATTATTGAGGAGATTAAAAAATGTCGTTAATTATGGTTGCGGCTCTCGTGGCGGTTGTTTTGTCACTTCTTTCGGGAGTTGTTTATATAGATTTTTTGAAGAAAAAAATGTACGGTCAGTCGATTAGAGAATGTGCACCCGAATCGCACGCAAAAAAGAGCGGAACACCCACGACAGGCGGGGTTTTCATTGTCGGCTCGGCACTTGTCGGTGCGATAATTGCACTTGTTATGGCACAAAAGCTTTCGACACAAGCCTGCTTACTTTTGTTGACGTTTGTTTTTTATATGTTTGCGGGATTGACGGACGATATTCTTAAAATCAGAGGACATCATAACGAGGGCTTAACTCCTCGCAGAAAGTTGTTTTTGCAAATTGCGATTGCTCTTTTACCGGCGTTGTATATGACGGTAACCGGCGGAACGACGGTGTCTTTCGGCTCTTTTGAGATAAATTTGGGTTGGTTGTATCCCGTGTTTGCGATTTTTCTTATGGTCGGGGTATCGAATGCGGTTAATTTAACGGACGGATTGGACGGTTTGGCTGCGTCAAACGTGGTTGTTTCGATGATTGCCTGCGTAATTATATCGATGATTTCCGGAAATACTGAAATAGCGATTATTTCAGCGGCAATAGCAGGTGCGGTTCTCGGATTTTTGTATTTCAACAAGTACCCCGCAAAAGTATTTATGGGTGATACCGGTTCGCTTGCTCTCGGCGGCGTTTTAGGTGCAATTGCGGTTATGGGAAAATTTGAGCTTTGGCTAATTCCCATCGGAATTATTTATATGGGCGAAACTTTGTCCGTTATGATTCAAGTTGCAAGTTTCAAATTGACGGGAAACAGAATTTTTAGAATGACTCCTATTCATCACCATTTCGAGCTTGGAGGATGGAAGGAAACAAAGGTTGTTGCTGTGTTTACGGCGGTAACAACGATATTTTCGGCTTTAGCGGTAGTTCTTTATCGTTTGTTGTATTGAGGTAAATTATGAAAAGAAAATGGTTTGATAAAAAAGTTTTAATATGCGGACTTTCAAAAAGCGGTACGGCTGCTGCGGAATATCTTGCTTCCCGTGGGGCGGATTGTTACTTGACGGAATTTAAAGCGGCGGAAGAAAAGGACAAAGAACTTATTGAAAGCCTTAAAAAACAAGGTATTAAGGTTGAAACGGGCGGACATAGCGAGGAGTTTATAAACGGTGCTTATCTTTCGATTATGAGTCCCGGAATTTCTCCTAAGAAAGATATTTATAAACAATTGAAAGAACACAATGTTCCTTATATGAGTGAAGTTGAGCTTGCCTTTGATGAAACGGACTCGACCTTTATTGCAATAACGGGAACGAACGGAAAAACAACAACGACGTCTTTGACTTCACATCTTTTGTCGGGTGATTTTGATGCTCCGTTTTGCGGAAATATCGGAGTTCCTCCGACAAGATTGCTTGATAAAAAACATGATTATCTCGTTTGTGAGATGAGTTCTTATCAGTGCGAATTATCACCGACAATTCAGCCGTTTATTGCGTGTTTCTTGAATTGGACGGAAAATCATATCGATTGGCATGACGGATTGGATAATTATTTCAAGGCGAAGGCAAAATTGTTTGCCTCCGAAAAAGCTCCGACTTTTGCGGTATTTAACGGTGTCGACCCGAAAGTTTCCGAATTTGCGGAAAAATATCCTTATGAAAAATTTATTTTTGCGAAAGAATGTGATAAAAATTGTTGTTTTGTAAAAGACGGCAAGGTTATGTTTAAACGTAAAAAGGATGAGGAAGAAATCATTGCGGTTGAAGAAATACCTCTTGTCGGTGAACACAATGTTCAAAACGTAATGGTAGCGGTCATTGTGGCTAAATTATGCGGAGTTTCTAATGAAACGATAAAAGAAAGAATTAAGACTTTCAAGGCAGTTGAACATAGAATTGAATACGTCGGAACTGACGGAAAACATAAATTTTATAACGATTCAAAGTCAACCACGACGGAGGCTACAATCGTTGCACTGAGGGCATTTCCGAATAAGGATGTTACTCTTATAATGGGCGGTCGTGATAAAATGACGGATTTGAACGGACTTTGTGAAAAAACGAAGGAATGCGTTAAAAACGTTATTTTGATTGGCGAAGCGACGGAACGGTTCAAAGAAGCTCTTGTTGCACACGGATATGAAAATATTTATGAAGCAAAAACTTTTGAAGCTTCGATTGATAAGGCAATTGAGTATGAGAATGAGATAATTTTGTTCTCACCTGCTTGTGCAAGTTTCGATATGTTTAATAATTTTGAACACAGAGGAGAAGAATTTAAGAAATATGTCGGCACAAAGATATAGAGTACAAGGCAAAGTTGCACCGACAGGATATATTCTGTCACCGCCCGATAAAGGATTGATGATTATAACGGGCTTTCTTGCACTGTTTGGCATAATGATGATTTTGTCGGCAGGTGCTTCGAAGTGTGTTGCTTTGGGTACAAACCCCGGAAGTTTCGCAATAAAACAGTTAATTTGCTTTTTTATCGGATTTTGGGCAATGTGCAAGCTTTCAAAATTTAATTATAAAAAGCTTGAAAACTATGCGGTAAAATTTGCATGGATAGTTGTCGTATTGCTTTTGTTGATTGACTTTACGCCATTGGGTGTTACTGTTAACGGAGCAAAAAGATGGCTTGCGTTAGGACCTTTGCAATTTCAACCGTCTGAAATCGCAAAACTTGCCGTTTCGATGCTTCTTGCCTGTGCGTTTAAGAATGATGCAAATATTTTCGACACGGACAAATGGCAAAAATATTTTGCCCCGATAGGTGTAATAGCATTCCTGACGATAATTCAGCCTAATCTTAGTATGGTAATTATTTTCGGGATAATTTGTCTTACCTGTTATCTTGTTTCGGGCGGACCGGCACAGTTGATAGGAATGATGATATTTTGTGGCGGGGGCGTCTTGGCGTTAATTATTAAGCCGTACCAATTGAGTCGTATCAAAGTTTGGTTAAATCCGGAAGCTGACCCTTACGGTGCGGGATATAACATTATTCAGTCGCTTCTTGCTTTTGTTTCGGGCGGATTTTTTGGGGTTGGATTTGGCGGTTCAAGACAAAAATTAGAATGGCTTCCTGAGGCACATACCGATTTTATCTATGCGGTAATTGGTGAGGAATGGGGCTGGATTGGCTGTATTGCAATAATTTGGCTGTTCTTGTGGTTTATTTATCGAGGAATAAGAATAGCAGCCGATTGTCGGGATATGTTCGGAAAAATTTTGGCAACGGGGATAACGGTTTCGATTGGAAGCCAAGCTTTTATTAATATGTCGGTTGCAAGTTCATTTGTTCCCGCAACAGGTGTTCCGATGCCGTTTATCAGTTACGGCGGTACTTCTTTAATCATTACAATGTGTATGATTGGGGTGCTTTTAAATATTTCAAAAATAAGAATTTCGAGGTCAAACGATGTCTAAAGAAGAAAAGGTTTATTTTATTTCCGGCGGTGGTACGGGCGGTCATATTTATCCGGCTTTATCGGTGGTACAAGAGCTTTTGAAGCGAAAAGATACCGCAAAAATTTATTATATCGGTAATCCGAAAAATATGGAATATGATATTGTCAAAAAGATTGACGGCGTTGAGTTTTTGCCCGTTTCGGTAATGGGGTTGCCGAGAAAAATCAGCTTCGGCTTGATTAAGTTTTTCTTTTTGCTTTTTGTTGCCGTTATTAAGGCGATAAAGTATATTTCAAAGTATAAGCCGGATGCGGTTTTCACAACGGGTGGATACGTTTCTGCACCAGTTGCACTTGTTGCACCGTTTATGGGTGTACCGTTGATGATACATGATTGTGATGCCGTACCGGGGTTGGTTTCCCGCTTGGCGGCACCTCGAGCAAAAGTCGTTTCGGTTGCGTTTGAAAGTTCAAAGTCGCTTTTGAAAAACGGAAATGTGATTTGTACCGGAAACCCTGTCAGAAGTGAATTTTTGACTGTTCCGAAGTGGCAGGCAAGACAGAAATTAGGTTTAAGGGATAAATTGACAATTTTTTTAACAGGCGGTTCTCAGGGTGCGAAAACCCTTAATAATACTGCTATTAAGGCGGCACAAGCACTTGTCGAAGAATATGACGTTCAATTTGTTATTCAAACGGGGAAAAAGAAATATGAAGATTTTATTTCAGAAATAAAAGAGTATTTTCCGAATTATTATCAAAATACAAATCTTGTTATCAAACCGTATTTTGATGAAATGTATTATGCTTTAAAGGCTGCGGATATAGTTATTGCAAGGGCAGGGTCGTTGAGCTTGTCGGAATTGTCTCTGTGCGGTTCTGCGTGTATTTTGGTTCCTTATCCGTATGCCGCTGCCGATCATCAACGTAAAAATGCCCGTCAGGCAGAAAAGATGGGTTTTGCACTTTATTGTGAGGATAAAGAATTTAGCAGAGAAAGAATGCTCGAGCTTGTAAGGTCGTTAATTCATAACCCCGAGCATATCAAGAGAATGTCTAAAAATGCTTATGCAAACTCAAAACCGCAAGCAAAAGAAGAAATTATCGAAAATCTTATTTCAATTATAAAATGACATTTCAGAAGTACGAAAAAACAGAAAAATATTTACATTCAAGCGGAAAATTTCGCATAAATTTAGGTTTAGAGCGGATTTCCGCTATTCTTGAGCTTTTGGAAAATCCGCAGGAAAAATTAAAAATAATTCATGTTGCGGGAACGAACGGAAAAGGCTCTGTTTGTACACTTACGGCGGAGATTTTGAAACAATCGGGCTATAAGGTCGGGTTGTATACGAGTCCTCATATTTTCAAGTATAATGAGCGTTTTAAGGTGGACGGGGTCGACATTTCGGATGAGGATTTTACCCGAAATGTAACAGCTGTTGAGGATTTGGCGAAACGCAATGATATAGACCTAACGGAGTTTGAAATCTTGACGGCGGCGGCCTTTAAGTATTTTTACGAAGCGAAGGTTGATTATGTTGTACTTGAAACGGGCTTGGGCGGAAGATTTGATGCGACAAATGTTGTTAAAAAACCGTTAGTTTCCGTCATTACGTCCGTTTCGATTGATCATAAAGACAGATTAGGCGATACGATTGAAAAGATTGCTTTTGAGAAGGCAGGAATTATCAAGGAAAATGTTGATTGCGTTGTAAATGCCGATAATAAAGGGCTTGAAACGATTTTGCAAGTAGCTTGTGAGAAACAATCGGAAGTCGTTTTGGCAGATAAAAAAGTTGATGTTGTGTTTGAAAACGGTATAAATTATGCTGTTTTTGACGGTGAAAACCACGAATTTTCTCTTTGGGGCTTGCATCAAAGGCAAAATTTGTCATTGGTATTGAAAATTGCGGAAATTTTAATAAAAAAAGGTGTAAATATTGCGGAAAAATCAATAGATACAGCGTTAAAGACGGTTTTTATTCCGGCAAGGTTTCAATATTATAAGAAATTTAATCTTATTGTTGACGGTTCGCACAATGCGGATGCGGCAATTATGTTGCGAAAAAATTTGGATTTTTATTTCCCTTACGCAAGCAGGGTGTGGATTTTCGGGTGTTTGTCGACGAAAGAGTATGAAAAAGTTGTAAATACCTTGTTTCGCAGCGGGGATGAGGTTTTTCTCAATCATTTTGACAATGCCTTGTCTGTTTCGGCTCAAAAAATTTATGAAAAAATAAACAAAAAATATGGAATTTTATATAAGGAATTTGATAAAACCGAAAATATATTAAATTATTTTAAACAAAAAAATCTTACTATTGTTACAGGATCTTTTTATATGATGAGTGACTTGGTGAAAAGATTATAGCCCTGTTGGATAGTCTTACAGGTCAATATATTACCTCTGTAAAAAGATTATTATTCTGATATTAATTTGAAACGGAGATGAATATGGACACAACTGTAACAGATGAAGTTAGGGTAGTAATTGTAGAAGATTATAAATTAACGAGAATAGGCTTAAGGTCAACGTTGAATGAATTTGACCATATTAATGTTATTGGCGAAGCAGAGGATGCAAAAGTAGGACTCGAGATAATTTCGAGAGAAAAGCCCGATGTGGTTTTGATGGACTTAGGGCTTCCGGGCATGAACGGGCTTGAGGCGACACAGCGGACGAAAGACATTTCTCCTAATACGAACGTGATAATTTTGACATCTCACGAAAGAGGGGAAGAAGTTGTTGCGGCTCTTGGCTCGGGAGCTTCTGCATATTGCCTTAAAGATATCGACCCGAATGTTTTGTCACAAGTTATTTTAAATGTGGCAAAAGGTGCTTGTTGGATTGATGCAACGGTTGCAAAAGCTGCCTTGGATTTGTTCCCCAAACCCGAGAATATCTCGGAGCTGCCGAGAACGGATATATCAGATGCAAGGGCACAACTTACGGATAGAGAACTCGAAGTTTTAAGACACTTGGTTCAAGGCAAAAGTAATACTGAAATTGCAAAAGAATTGATTGTCAGTGTTCATACCGCAAAAGCCCATGTATGCAGTATTTTGCAGAAATTGTGCGTTGACGACAGGGTTCAAGCCGCTGTTAAAGCAATAAAAGAACATATAATTTAGCCTGCTTTCGAAAAATTTAATTTTCGGGAAAGAAGAGAGCAATCGTGCTTGTTCAAACAGGTTTGAGCAAGCATATTGCCCTGTTTGGAAATGAACGGTTGTGACGGATTTTTCAAAAGAAAACCCCGAAAATAACGTTTTCGGGGATATGGTGTCTTAAGAAAAAGATTTTGGTTATTGTTGTTCGGGGAAGACGGGCATCATCGGCGGATGTTGATGATGACGGGGTTTCATCGGCGGTTTGTGAGTCTTTTTGAATTGTTCAAGCTCTTGCTTTTGCTCTTTTGTCAAAAGTGACTCAAATTGTGCCATGTCGGCCTGTCTGATTTCATTGCTTTTTTGTTGCAATTTTTGTATCTTTTCAAAAATCGGTTTGATTTTTTCGTGTTTTTGTTCGGGCGAAAGCGAATCGTTTTCGTTTATTTCCCAAATTTTGTTTTGATAATCGTGAATTTGCTTACGAATAGGCTTCATTTTTTTTTTGGATTCCGTGCGTATTTTATCCATTTGTGCCTTTTGTTCGTCAGTCAAATTAAGCTCCGGCTTGGGCGGCATTTTCTTTCCCATTTGCGGAGGAGTAATCTCGTTTCCCTTTGCATCATAAACTTTTTGACCCTTTTGAGGCGGCGTCGTGAGCTCATTTCCGTCTTTGTCGTACAATTTCGGTCTTTCCATCTTTTTGTTCATTTGCGGAGGAGTAATCTCGTTTCCCTTTGC
>CAZOGS010000023.1:0-15566 GCA_964579375.1 uncultured Muribaculaceae bacterium | reverse complement strand
AGGTTGCGGTGAAACACCTTATGTTAAATTGGTATCACAATTGTTTGGTGATAAAGCAATCGTTGCAAACGCAACTGGTTGTTCTTCAATTTACTCCGGTACATTCCCAACAATTCCTTATACAAAAACTAAGGAAGGAAGAGGTACTGCTTGGGCAAATTCATTGTTTGAAGATAATGCTGAATTTGGTTTTGGTATGAGATTGGCTGTTGATGCAAACAGAGCAACTTTGAAATCATACGTTGAAAAAGTTGTTGCCAATGCAGAAGCTCCTCAAGACTTGAAAGATGCTTTGAACGCAGCAATGGAACACTTTGATAATTCAAAAACCGACGAAGCGGTTAAAGCTCAGGAAGAAGCAAAAGCAGTTATTGCAAAATATGCAGATTGCGGATGCCCTGATTTAGCTAAAGTTCGTGAACTTCAAGATTACTTCACAGATAAATCTGTTTGGATTATCGGTGGTGACGGTTGGGCAAACGATATCGGCTACGGCGGTATTGACCACGTTCTTGCACAAAACAGAAACGTGAATATCCTCGTTCTTGATACGGAAGTTTACTCAAATACAGGCGGTCAAGCTTCTAAATCAACTCCGACTGCAGCAGTTGCTAAGTTTGCTACAGGCGGTAAACCGACATACAAGAAGAACATGGGCTTGATGAGCATGTCATACGGTTACGTATACGTTGCATCAGTAGCTTTGGGTGCTGACAGAAACCAAACATTGAAAGCATTCCAAGAAGCTGAAGCATACGACGGACCTTCAATCATCTTCGCTTATGCACCTTGTATCGCTCACGGTATCGATATGAGTAAAACTCAAACCGAACAAAAACGTGCTGTTGAAGCAGGTTACTTCCCGCTTTACAGATACAACCCCGCTAACGAACAACCTTTCACTTGGGATGCTAAAGATCCGAAAGGAAGCTACCAAGACTTCATCAGAAGCGAAGGTCGTTACAAATCACTCGTTAAGACTAACCCTGAAGCCGCTGAAGTGCTTTACAACCAATCTGAAGCAGATGCTGCTAAGAGAATGGCTGTTTACAAGTCAGTCGGTGAATTGTTGAAATAGTCAGCGATTTGATTAATTTCTTGCAAAAGACGGACATCAAAAGTGTCCGTCTTTTGTTTGACAAAAATTTGTTGTTTATTAAAATTGTTTTATGAGTGACGATTATATTTTATTTGAACATCAACTGACAGCGGCGGATTTAAAAGGTTCTTATCGCTCTTTATTTTTCTCTTTTGGGCTGTTATTATGTTGTTTTTTTCTGCTTTTCTTTTTGCCGAAAACTTCTTTTTCGAATGAAATATTATTGGTAAATATTAATATTTTTGCAGTTTTATCTTTTATTTTTGTCATCGTTTCGGCTGTTTTTGTTTGGATGGGAACAAAATCTAAAGTGATTTTGACTGATGACGGAATATATTATAAACCGCCGGTTTCAAAACGGATTTATGAGATGAAGTTTGTTGATATAACTGCGTTTGAGTATAAACAATCCTTGTTAATTGTTTCGGGGAAAAAGCAAAAACAATTTGCTGTTTATTTAACGGAAAATACCGCCCATGCAATAATGAATATTTTAAAAGAAAAATCACCTGCAAGAAACGGTTGACATTTTGTCAGTCTTTAGTTGCAGGTGAGAAAATTCTTTATTCTGTTAACAGTTTATTTGCAAGCGGTGCAACGATTTGACCGTTTAATTCATTGTCTACGAGTCTTAATTTCGCCGCAATTTTTTCGCAATTGTCATCCCAAATAAAGTTGTCGTTTACAAATTTTTCCGCTTTTGTAATATCTCCGGATAATTGTATTTCAACGATATCTTTTAACATTTTTTGTGCCGCCAAAACAGATTTATCGATGTTTATAACAACTTTATCATCTTTGTTAAGAGAAACTGCTCCTTCTTTCGTCAAGTAGTGCAACTGCATAACGGAACGAATTCTGTGAGCTTGAGTCATTGTCGGTTTTGCTTTTAAGAAGTTTCCTAATACGGAAGAAACAACAATTTGGTCACGTTGTTCTTTTGTGTACATTCCTTCTTTTGTTAACAGATCAACAAAAGCCAAAGAACCCATATCAGCCTTGTTTTCTTCTATAATTGACTGATATTTGCCCAACTTTTCGCAACCTTTGTTCGGTCCTAAAGAGTGCATATTTTCGTGACCGATTGTAAACCAATGAACGGCTTCAGTATTGTAATATTTATGGAGTTCGGGAGCTAATATTGCATCAATTTTCTTTTGAGTCTTTTCTTTTGAAAACATATTTCTAACTTGTCTGTGGTAAACATTTCTGCGACCTCCTCCGATTGTTAATGACAATTTATCATCATTCGGTAAGTTTTCGGCAATTGTTATTCCGCTTCTGTATGCACCGCAATCGCCCGTCATATCAACTAAATCAACATCAACCATTGTTTGTTTGACTTCACCGCTTGACTTAATATTTTGCTCATATTTGTTATTTAACGGCATATTTGCGGCAAGTGTCGGAAGATATTTTTTAATTTCTAACAATTTTTCTGTCGCCTTTTGGTTGACAATACCGACCCTGCATCCTAAAGAATCTTTCATAATAGGCGTTATATTTGCTTCTTCAAGCAATTTTGCAAGTTCGGGGTTTAATAAAATGGTTTTTGTCATTCCGTCACTGTAATTTTCTCTTGTAATAGTAAATTCGAGAGGGGTGTCTTGAAGTGTCGCCCATTTCTTGTCTGCGTATGCATCTAACAACGGATCTGCTGTTCTCAGAGCTTTTGCCTGTAGTTTTAAGTATTCATTAAAATCTTTGTTTGTTGATGTTTCTGCCGCAATTTCAAGTTCGTTTGCCATTTGTGCAAATTCAACTTTAAATCTGTCAATATAGTCTGTTGCGGTTAAAAATTCTCCGTTTCTGTCAACAACTGAACGTTGGTTAAGGATTTTTTTGACCATATCTTTTTGACCGTTTTTGAGCATTTTTGCTAAAATTGCATGAAATTCGTCCGCCGTTAAATCAGCAGGATAAAAACCTTTGCCCATTAATTCGGGGTGATTTTTTGCCAATTCAATGTGGTTAGTTTCTCTGTCAAGAGCGTTCATTCCTTGTTGTGCATTGAACAAAATCAGTGTTTTTTCCGCATCTTTGTTGCCCTTTTTGATTTCGTTGATTAAATATTCCTTGAACGCAATATTATCTCTGTTATCAAGCTGTAATTGGATTTTATTAAGTATATCGGCAGCCTTTACAAGGTGTTTTAAAGCTTGTTTGTCACCTTCTTTTAATGACAGATATTCAGGTGCATTTACATCAAGCAAATTAACGTTGATTAAGTAATTGCTGTCGGTTCTCTTCGTAAGTTCTTCGGATGAAAGATTAAGTGCAAAGGCATCATTATTTCTAAATACTTTCGCTCCGCAACAAGCACCCGTGAATAAAATTGCCGCTACAAATACTGAACCTAAAATCATTAATTTATTCTTTTTTGACATAAAAAATCCTTCCTTTTGCCAAGAAAATTATAGTATATCAATAAAAAAATACAAATCCGTTCAACAAAAAAGGGAGCGAACTCCCCTTGATTGCTTTGTTATTTCTTTTTAGTTATGCTTCTTTATTTTCTTCGCCGTATTCTTTTGCAAGCTCTGCTTTTATGTCAATTTCTGCACCTGCCTGTCTTGCTTCACGAAGTTCCTTAATTCTTTCGGGATTTAATACCTTCAATTCCATTCTGCCGTCAGATTCTTTTGACAAAGTCGCTTTTACTTCTATCGGGTATGTGTCATATTGTTCGTCAATTTTACCGTCGATAATTTGTTGTTGGAACCATTCAATGTGTTTTTGTGCATTGATTGGGTATTCCGGATGGACTTTTAACCATTCGTGATAAGACATATGTCCTCTCGGATTGTTGCAGTTATAACATTCTGCAATGTAATTTTCCGTATTGTTCGGACCACCTTGTGACTTGGGGTGAATGTGTTCAATCGTTTGCATAGAAGGTCTTATGAGTTCTTTTGCAACTTTGAGTGCCTTTCCGTATGCATAATCATAAATTTGTTTTACGTCTTTGTATCTTTCGGGAATGTTCATTGCCGATTCAAGGATTTTTTCGTATTCTTCGGGTTTTACTAACCCTTCATACATTGCAAGTTTTTCCGTAAATTCAACACGTTCAGTCTTTCCGCTATTGACTTTTTCTATCTCGGAAGCAACTAACGAGGAAATCGGGTTGTTTTCGCTTCCTGTCGCTTGTTTTGCGATTTTATCAATGTTCTTTAAATTTTTTACACAATATTCAAGTGTCTTTTGCTTAAATGTTTCCGGCGTAAAGCTTTGAATAGCATCTCCCATATCATAATCGGGGTGTTGTTCTGCTTCATCCGCAATTAGGTTTGCAATGAGTCTTTGATTGCATCTGAAATAATCTTGATTGTTTCTGATTTTATCCGCAAGTTCTTGTCCTTTTAAAGCACCAAATTCTTTCGCTTTTTCGCCTCTTTGTTTGTTCAAAACCATCTTACCGCCACAGCAGCAACAAGGTACGTCATCCATCTGCTTTGTAACAAAGTGTGCGGTTGAACAATCATGTCCGCCGAAAGAAACTGCCATTCCTCCTCTAAAATACGACGCTAAAGCATTTGATGAAACTTTATTGTCTGAGAACGTTTGCTTATTTTCAGTTATCGGGTTTGTTGTCTTTTTTACGTTCGATACCGTTGCTTTGAATTCAGAATTTACTGCTGATACAGGAACAATTGCCATTTAAATCACACTTTCTTACACACTTGTTCTTTCTATAACACCCGAAAAAAATAAAATTGACCAATTTTTGTACAATATTAAGATTTGTTAATTTGTTAATATTCGATATATGGCGATTTTTTGTGTGTCAACTTGTGGTTGACGTTTGTTTGCCTTGTAATTATTGGTTTTTTACCATTGTTGCAAATTTGATGTTTTCTTGGTAAGATGTTATCTATATTTTAAAAAAGATAACCTTTTGTTTATTAAAGATTATGTATGGGAGCTTTTTTATTATGACTCAACAATTATTTGAAGATTCGGAAACAGCAAAAAAATTTGTAAACTTTAAGTTACCCCGTTATGAAGAATTGACGTCTTTCCCTGTTGTGATGCGTCAGTTATTGTGTATTTTAGATGAGTATCTTTCCTTATTTTCTGTTCCGGGAGAAGAAAAAATTTTGACTCAATCTATGATAAACAGTTATGTTTATATGCGAGTTATTCGTGCACCTCAAAACAAAGAATATGACCGCCGTCAGATTATTCACCTTTTATGTATCGGTATTTTAAAACAGGTTTTATCGTTATCTGATATTGCAAAATTAATAGAAATGCAAACCAATCAATATCCTATTGATATTGCTTACAATTATTTCTGTGACGAGCTTGAAAATGCTTTAAAAGTTACGTTTGGTTCGAGGAGTTTTTCAGAGCTTGAAAGAAAAAGACCGACTGTCAAGAGTTCGTTGACAGAAAACGCTCGTTCCGCAATTATAGCTTTCGTTAACAAGATTTATGTAAAGCAAAGTATCTACTTTGAAACAAATAATCAAGAATAAGTTGACAGGTTATATGCTTTTATCTATGATTGATATGTAGATAATATTGATTTCTTTTAGAGGTGGAAATGGTAGCTGAGGAAGTAAGATATACGGCGGGCGAAGAGTTTTTAAATGCGTTTAGTCATGCTTTTGGAGCTTTATTTGCAATTTATGCGATTGTTATGCTTGCGGTAAGGTCTGATTCGCCTGCTGAAAGTTGTACTACGGCTATTTATGGGGCAATGTTGTTTATTTTGTTTCAATCATCGACTTGTTATCATGCAATGACAAATGAAACTGCAAAGAAAGTTTTCAGAAAAATTGACCACAGTGCAATTTATTTGTTAATTGCGGGAACATATACTCCTATTTTAATGCTTGTCGTTGATTTTCCCTATTCTGTTGTTTGTCTTGCAATGGTTTGGTATTTAGCTATCAGTGGAATTGTTTTTTCTTGTATTACGTTAAAATTTAAGTCTTTGTCGACGGCATTATATCTTTTAATGGGTTGGCTTTCGATCTTTTTGTTTTGGATTTTGTTTTCAAAAGGTTTTATTCAAGCGTTGATGTTTTTGATATATGGCGGATTATTTTATACAATCGGCAGTTATTTTTATATGAAAAAACGAAAGTTCTTCCACGGAATATGGCATTTCTTTGTTTTATTCGGTGCAATTTGTCATTATGTTTCGGTATATTCGCTGTTATAAGTTTACAGCTTATCGCCTTTAATAATGCCTATTTTGTTCAAGGTGTCAACTCTTTATTGACGTTTTTGCACACAAAAAGACAGGATTTTCTCCTGTCTTTTAAAAATTGTTTTCCGTTAAATCATTGTTCCTAAAGAAGGGGCAATTTGAATGAATTGTCTGATTAAATCAGCGTCCCATTGAATACCTGCACCCATTTTTAAAATTTCGCAAGCTTTTTCAACGCTCATACCTTTGCGATAAGGTCTGTCACTTATTAATGCGTGGTAGGTGTCAGCTACTGCCACAATTCTTGCCGCTAAGGGGATTTCTTCGCCTTGTAAACCTTCCGGATAGCCCTTTCCGTTCCATTGTTCGTGGTGATATTTTACAATAGGTATAAGGTCATGTAACAGCGGATTGGGTTCAAGAACTTTTTCCGCACCGATTGTCGGGTGCTGTTTCATTATTTTCCATTCTTCGTCATTTAATCCGGCTGTCTTTTTAAGAATATTTTCTGGGATACCGATTTTTCCGACATCATGAAGAAGTCCGCCAAGTTCAATTCTGCTTACTTCTTTTTCGGGTAAATTTAATGCTCTTGCAAGGGCGACGGCATACCTTGACACGGAGGTCGAATGCCCCTTTGTATAAGTGTCTTTGGCATCTATTGCACCTGCTAATGAAGTTACAACTTCGAGTAAATGATTGTGAGAATTAATTTCTTCATTTTGGAATTTATTTACAAGTTCTTCTTCAAAATTTATTCCCAAAGATGCGTGTCTTTTTGTTAAGACTGATGCAAAAGAGTTGAGAGCTGTATCATCCCAAAAATCGTAATCTTGGGAGCTTACAATAGTTGACATTCCGTTTTTGCAACCTTTGCTCTTTGAAATATACATCGCTTGTTCAGCTAAGATTAAAAGTTTTTCTTGATCGACAGATGCTTCGGGATATGAAGCCAATCCTACGGAAACCCTGACAGGACCTACACTATCAATCGAGCAACAAGAAATAGTGTATGTAATGTATTCCGCTAAATATTTTGCTTCTTCTGTCGACATATTCGGCAAAATAACCGCAATTTCGTCACCGCCGTATCTTCCGGCATAATCTTGTTGTTTGATGTTGCTTGCTATTTTGTCGGAAACTGTTTTGATGACTTCGTCACCTTTTGCGTGTCCAAATTCTTTGTTTATTTTTGAAATGTTGTTAACATCAAATAAAACAACCGATACGGGTGTATTTTTTCTTTGTGCTTCCGTCAATTCTTTTGCCAATATTTCTTGGAAATGTCTGTGTGAGTACAATCCGGTTAAATTGTCAATATAAGCGTTTTGTGAAGCTTTGTCTTTTAAATCATAATTGTTTATGAAAAGTCCGAAATAACTTGCAACCAAACTGTATAATTCAATTCTGCTGTCAAGCTGATAATCTCCGATAATCATTACCCCGATCATTTCTCCAAATGATGCAACCGGTATGATTACAGACGGTGTTGATGCTAAATAAGGAATTTTCAAAAAGTTATTATTTTCGTGAACGGAAATTTTATTCTCGTTAATTGCTTTAACGATTTCGTTTGAGTCTTCGCTCAAAAATACCCTTGAGGAGAACATATTACCGATTTTATCGGAAAGTTTAATGTTTATACAATTTGATTTTTGATTAATAATTCCGATTGACGTAAATACGTTATTAAGCTTGCTTCTAAATAATTTGTGACAAGCGAAAAACAAATCGTGCGTATTGTTTTTTGTTTGTAAAATTTCGTTCAAACTTTTAATAAATTCAGGATAATTCGTTGCGGTAGACGGTTTTTCCGTATATACCGCATCAGCGGTTTTTATTGTCGCTTTACTGTTAAGAGCATTGATTTTTGCGACAAGTCCTGTTCTCTTTATCGGATTTGAAACCTTCGCCATCTGCGAAAGCATTGATGTGTTCATGTTTGTCTTTTCTGTTTCTTGCACGATTTTGACTTTCTTTTACCACTGTTCAAAAGCTTAAACAAATAAAAAATTGCTACATGCTTTTAAAAAAAGAACAAAAATTGTTACATTCTTTACAATTCTTTCTTGCTTAGATGTGACGGGTTTGGTTGACAGGGTCGCATTAGCCTTGCTATATGCCCTTTAGAATTATTTTTGCCGCTTCTTCACAGGAAACTTTATCTGTAAGAAAATGTTTAACATTTTCCAATTCTTTTTTCATTTCATCATATTTTTTTTCATTTGACAATAATTCCGATATATGATTAGCAATAATTTGAGGTTTTGCTAAATGTTGAACCAATTCGGGAACGATGTCTTTGTTTGAAATAATATTTGGCAAAGAAACCCTTTTTATACACCTTACAAGCAAATAAATCCAATAAATAAATTCAGGGCCTTTATAGCTTATAATCATTGGTGTTCCGTACAATGCGGCTTCTAATGCCACTGTTCCCGAAGCAAGCATAAGGACATCAGAATTTGCTAAAAGTTCATAATTTTTGTTTTTTATTATTTTGATATTTTCGGGAATATTTTGCAATAATTCATCTTTGATTGTTGGTGCTTGGCATATTACAAATTGGGTGTTCGGATTGCTTTCACTGATTATTTTTGAAGCATCAATAAACAAATTCAATAAATTTTGTATTTCAAAAACTCTTGAGCCGGGGAAAATCGAAACAAGTTTTTTGTCTTTGTCGAGCTGAAAGTCTTCATATAACTGCTCTTTTGAACATACTGTCGGCAACTGGCTGACAAGAGGATGTCCTGAAAATTCGGCGTCAACTTCTGCCTGACGGTACATATCTATTTCAAACGGGAAAATCGTAATTACCTTATCAATGTAGCGTTTTACGGTATTTATTCTCCATTTTCTTGATGCCCAAATTTGCGGCGGAATATAATAGTAAATTTTTAACCCCGCTTTTTTCAGCACTTTTGCAATGTTTAGGTTGAAACCGCCGTAATCAACGAGTAAAACCAAGTCGGGTTTATAATCATTTATAAGATAATTTGCAATTTTTTTTCCTAACATTATATGGTCAACTAAGATTTTAAAATTAAATCCCATTGCTGACATTTTTTCGTGATTGCAAAATAGCTTAACGCCTGCGGTTTCAAGGTTTGAACCTCCGACGGCTTCGATTGTCACATCGGGATTTGATTTAAAAATTTCCCGTGCAACGCATGATGCGTGTTTATCGCCTGAATATTCACCTGTAATTATAAAAAGTTTCTTCATATCGCCATAACTACAATGTTGTGTGCATCTGCATATTCAATAACTTTTGCTTTATCAACAATAATTGTATTATTTGCTTCTACAGCAATGACTGAGGCTTTGTGTTTTTTCATTGTCTTGAGTGTTGCAAGTCCGAAAGCAGGAACGTCAAATCTCAAATCTTGAGATGGTTTTGCTGTTTTAACAACAACTGCTCCTTTTTTCGCAATTTTTGCACCTCTTTCAATACATCTGTCAGTGCCTTCGATTGCTTCTACCGCCATTACCATTTTATTTTTGATTACAACGGTCTGTCCGATGTCAACTTGTCCCATCGCTTTTGCAACCCAAAATCCGTATTTTGCATCATCTTCTTGTTCTTGAGTCGGTTTAACCTTGCCTAAAACGCCTGTCGGAACCATTAATTCTTTGATGAAAATTGTTTGATCGATAACTGTAATTCCGATTTTTTCAAGTTCAGATACCGCCATTAACATTACTGCATCGTCATTTAATCTCTTAGCCTGTTTTAACAATTCAATAGCTCTTGCATCAAATTTTGGACGTCTTAAGACAAGTCCTTTATGAACTTTTCCGATAAAGGCAAGTTGTTTGATTTCTTCCTTTTGCAGCGTGTCTGAGATTTTTTGAATTTCTCCAGGGCCAAAATCGTACACTTTTGCACTGTGTTTTTTTAATTCTTTTTTGTTATCTGCCGAAAGAGATATTGTTATAACTTCTATTCCGTTTAATTTGGCATTTTTTGCCCAAATTATCGGTAATTGTCCGTTTCCTGCTATTAATCCTATTTTGTTGTCTAATGTTATTGTCACGTTTTAACCTTTTTCCTACTTTTGATTATATTCTCAACAAAATTTTTCTACAATCATTAAATACTTATTTTTTTGCATAAATTATTATGTGTCGCCCTTCGCCGTCACCAATACTTTCTCCCGTAAGATTGTTTTGGTCAATAAGTTCGTGCTGAAGTTTTCTTATTTGTTGGTTTTGAGGTGCTAATTCCACATCTTTGCCCTCTTTAAGAACTTGCTCAATTGCGGAATTGACTTCATCTAAAGCTTTTTCGGCTTCATCGCAGTATCCTTGAACGGAATTTTCGCAATCCGTTATCTTTAAAGCTTCTTTGACTACTTTTTGAATTTGTGCCATTGAATTTGATTTTACATAGTAAATTGGTAATCTGTAATCATTTGCGGCACTGAGAATTTTATTTCCGCCTTTTGAATACGCTTTATGGGCAATTACAACGTCAGCATCATCAATTTTTCTTGTTATTTCTGCGTGTAAATCAAGTCTTTCTATAATTTTTTCGATAACTGTTCTGCTAACGGCGTAAATATAAATCTTTTTAAAATCTTTGACTTGGTTTACATATTCTTGACGTGAAAAGCTGAATTGTAAGCTTTGTTTCGTCATATCGTTGATTTTGTCATCTAACTTTTTAACTTCGTCGACGAGTTTGGTTGACGGTTCTTTATATCCTTCGTCAACCTTTCTTATTTCCGGTCGAATTGGCCATCCTCTTAATATGTAGTCAACCGCTTCCGATGTGTTTTTATATACGGCAAGGGTATTTCTGTCAACAATCTCAATGACAACGTCAAACGTCGGTTGTTTTTCCCTTTCAAGAACAGTTTTTTGTGAGCCTCTGCGTTTTGCTTCATCATCGCCTAATGTAACGGAGCTTACTCCGCCGACTAAATCCGATAAAATTGGGTTTTTAATTAAACTTTCAAGGTTGTTTCCGTGAGCCGTCGCAATCAGCATGACACCACGTTCTGCAATTGTTCTTGCCGCTTGTGCTTCTGCTTCCGTACCGATTTCATCAACGACAATGACTTCCGGCGTATGATTTTCAACCGCTTCAATCATTATATCTTTTTGCATTTCAGGTTGAGGAACTTGCATTCTTCTTGCTTTTCCGATTGCAGGGTGCGGAGTATCGCCGTCACCTGCGATTTCGTTCGATGTGTCAATAATGACAACTCTTTTGTGTAAATCATCGGATACAAGCCTTGATATTTCTCTTAATTTGGTTGTTTTCCCAACACCGGGGCGTCCGAGGAATAAAATACTCTTGTTTTGAATAACAATATCTTTGATACATTCAATCGTTCCCGTAACAACCCGACCAATTCTACAAGTCAGACCGACAACCTTTCCTTGACGGTTCCGAATTGCACTGATTCTGTGCAATGTCCCCGGTAAGCCGGAGCGATTGTCGTGTGTAAACGGCGGTATTAATGAAACAGTGTGTTCAATATCGTCATCTGTCACCAGACGGTTGTCAATATACTCTGTCTTTCCGTCAGCATGCCGAATTTCAGGGTTTCTTCCTAAATCTAATACAATTTCTATAATGTCATCTATGTACGTATTTTTTAAAAAATTAACAATATCTGAGGGCAGTATTTCTATTAATTTGTTAAAATCGTTATGAAATCTGAGTATATCCATTATTGCCTTTCACTGCTCATATCAATTCTTAATGATATTATAACATTTATTTTAAATTTTTCTTCTTTTTTTACAAATATCAACTGCAAATATGAGTTTTATTTGTTTAAATCTTGCTTATTATTGATATCGCTTTTTCAAGCGGTGCATCTTTTCCCTTAATAATATCTTTTGAATAGGTTTTTACAATATAATCAGGCGTAACTTTGCTTGCTTCCTTGTCAAAATCATCTCCGAAAGAATAGTATGATGTTGTTAAATTTAAACAGGTATTATTCGGAAGTGGTATAATTTGCTGTATTGCGTTTTTGCCGTAAGTTTCTTCTCCTACAACAATTGCCCGATTGTTCTTTTGTAATATTCCGGCAAGAATTTCTGAAGCACTTGCCGTTCTTCTGTCAACCAAAACAACGATAGGAATTTTAGGGTCTAAAATAGTTCTTTTTTCTGATTTTATGGGAATTATGCTTCCGTTTCTGTACTTAATAGAAATTAAATTTTTGTTTCCTTCTAAAAGTTTTTCAGCTATAAAAAGACCATTTAAGGCTTGCCCCCCTGCATCGCCTCGTAAGTCAATAATGAAGCTTTTTGCATCAGGGTATTTCTTTATTTCTTCTTCAAACATGCGTGGCATGTTTTTGCCCATGAATGTGTAAATAAAGACCTGTATGATATTATTATCAAGCTTTTTGCAAAAGATTTTGCGTGGAGATAAACAGCCTCGAGGCAGCGTTAAAGTCATTATTTCATTGTTCCTCAGTACCTTTACCGTAGCAAGATATGATTGCGTCCCCCTAATGAGGTTTATTGCACTGTTGATTTCAAGTCCATTGATATTATAGCCGTTTATATTAATGATTTCGTCACCAACTTTTGGGTTAGGGAAAAATTTCGAATTTGCACAAACTTTTGCCTTTGTTGCTATTCCGGCAATCGTTTCGACTTCGACGGTTACCCCTTCATAGTCTTTTCTGATTTTGTCTATCAAACTTTGCTTTTTATCCAAATTGTTTCTTATGAAGGTTTCTTGTAATGTGTATTCTTTTTTGTTAAAAAACTTTGAATATGGGTCGTCTAAGCTTGCAATCATTGTGTTTATTGCGACTGTGACATCATCATTTGTTTTGATTTTTGATAAATATTTGTATTTCCATCTGTCCCAATTTTGGTTGTTTAATGCTTCATCAAAATACATTGATTTTACATTTCTCCAAGAAGAAATAAATAGTCTTTGTGGTGAAATTGTTTGCTCGGCAAAGATTAATCTGATTTCGTTCGCATTATTGCCATTGAACAGTATCATAGGAGAGTAAAGGATAAGAACAATTGCCATTGAAGCCGTTATGAATAAAAGCATTTGCAACAGTCTTTTCGCCATAAAAATCATACTCCTAAATGTTTTCCTTATTTTATCATATTTTTTCCTGCTTGTCATTTTGATAAGAAAATTCATAAAAAACAAAAAATATGGCAAAAATTTTTTAGCAGCGGTTTTAAACAAATAGTTGATGAAAAATATAAGATTGGTGTATAATTCCTACTATGAATGAAGAAAAAATTGTAGATATTTCCAAATATATTCAACCGCAAGAACAAGTTGACAATGTTCAAAAACCTTGTGCTAAACACCATTCTAACCCTATTTTCAAAAAACAATTCGTTATTAGTGTCAAGAATAATGTTCATAGATTTTCCGTTGCGGATTTGTTCGATTAATGTTTAAAAAATCTTATTCCATTCTTGATAATCTTTCAAAAAACCAAAAATCTTCTTTGGTTTCTTATGTGAAAATTTTTGTAAAAAAATATCAACAACTTTCTGTTGAAGATATTTGGGCTGAATTTATCAATAATATGGAATATGATTTCGCAATTAATAATCCGAGATTTCCTTGGATTAAAGATTTGCTTTATGATTTTAATTTTGAAAAAGATGTAAAAAATATCATAAAAGCTACGGTGCAACAAATGGTTTACAAAGAACGTCAAAAACCTTATGTTGCAAAGCAAAAAGAATATGCAAAGCTTGCAAGAAAAAGAGCAACCGATTGGCGACAGTCGCATGAAAAACCTACAAAAAAACAAATATTGTATTATAATTCATTGTGTGAAAAGAAAAAAGTTGCAAAAGTTGATTTATCCGATAAATCGAAATTGGATTTAAAACTAATGATTGCAAGCTTGTTGGAAAATTCAGATGATGAAAACAAATTTTAAAAATAAATATAAAAATCTTTACTTTGGAAAAGATATGTCTGAATATGAAATTTCCTCCGAAATTGATTTTGTCATAGAAATGTTGACAGGTCTTTCTTCAGTTGATATTTTGCTTGGCAAAGAATTTTCTCCGCAAGAAGATGAAAAAATATATAATATTCTAAAAGAAAGGGTTGAAACAAATCGTCCTTTGCAACAAATTGTAGGAAAAGCTTATTTTGCGGGAAATATTTATTCTGTAAATAATTTTACATTAATTCCCCGACCGGAAACGGAATTTTTGGTTGACAGATGCAGAAAAGCATATGCAAAAGAAAAATCCATTAAAATCTTGGATATCGGAACGGGGACAGGTTGTATTTCCATAGAGCTTGCCAAATATTATGAAAATGCACAAATTGTTGCTGTTGATGTCTGTCAACAAACACTTGACGCTGCTTATAAAAATGCTGAACTACACAATGTTTTAAATCAAATAAACTTTATTCTTTCGGATGTTTTTCAAGGGGTGCAAGGAACATTTGACATAATTGTTTCTAACCCGCCGTATATACCGTTTTCTATGTCCGTTCAACAAGATGTTTATGGTTTTGAACCGCATTTGGCTTTGTTTGCCGAAGATGACGGACTTTATTTTTATAAAAAAATTATTACGGAAGCAAAACAATATTTGAATAAACAGGCTCTTCTCGCCTTTGAAGTCGGTATTAATCAGAGTGAAAAAGTTGCTGAAATTTTTAATCAAAACGAATATGTCAACATATCGTTTACACAAGACTGTGATGGCGTAAATAGAGTGGTTTCCGCTAATTATATTTAACTGTTGCAAAGGCGGATTTTTTTTGTGATAATTGTTCTGACGAAAGATAAAAGGAGAACAGATATGGCAAAATTTATATGCTCAGTATGCGGTTATGTTCATGAAGGTGATTCCGCTCCCGAGAAATGTCCTCAATGCGGAGTTCCTGCAACTAAGTTTAATAAGGTTGATGCGGGTGCAGAAAAGGTTTATGTAACCGAACATGTCGTCGGTGTTGCAAAAGACGTTGATGCAGAAATTTTACAAGGTTTGCGTGACAATTTTAACGGTGAATGTACAGAAGTCGGCATGTACCTTGCGATGTCAAGACAAGCCGAAAGAGAAGGTTATCCTGAAATTGCAGATGCTTTCAAAAGATATGCTTTTGAAGAAGCTGAACATGCTGCAAAATTTGCAGAATTACTTGGCGAAGTTGTTACTGATTCTACAAAGAAAAATCTTGAAATGCGTGCTGAAGCAGAATGCGGTGCTTGTGCCGGAAAAATGGATATCGCAAAAAGAGCTAAAGAACTTGGTCTTGATGCAGTTCATGATACAGTTCATGAAATGGCTAAAGATGAAGCACGTCATGGTCAAGGTTTCCAA
>CAZOGS010000022.1:14107-16119 GCA_964579375.1 uncultured Muribaculaceae bacterium | reverse complement strand
TATCGGTCACGGTAACCTTGCAGCAATGCTTTTGAGAGAAGAAACAAAATGATTCGTGACCTGCGAGGAAGCAGAAACATTTTGTTTCTTCTCTCAAAAGCATTGCTGCAAGGTTACCGTGACCGATACCAACTTTTCTGACGTCACCGACTGAACCGGGAACTGCAAAAGCTTGCAATCCCAATCCGATTGCTTCTGCTGCATCTGCAGCCTTTTTAATACCCTTTTTGAGTGCAATTGCACAACCCAAAGTGTATGCCCAAACTGCGTTTTCAAATGCGATAGGTTGAATACCTTTTACGATTTCTTCAACATTGATGCCTTTTTCATCGCAAATCGCTTTTGCTTCATCTAATGAAGCGATACCATATTCTTTAAGTGCGGCTTCAATAGTAGCCTCACGTCTGTCTTTTCCTTCGAATTCTACCATTTTACACCTCTTATTCTTTTCTGGGGTCTATTACTTTAACTGCATCTGCAAATCTGCCGTAAGTGCCGACATTGCTTTCAAATGCTGTTTTGTAGTCAACACCTTTCTTAAGTGCGGCTGTGAATTTGCCAAGGTGAATGAACTTGTAGCCGATTACTTCGTTATTTGCATCCAAACCTAATTCAAGGATATAGCCTTCTGCGAGTTCCAAGTATCTTGCACCCTTTTCTTTTGTTGAGTGGATTGTTCCGACTTGTGAACGAAGTCCTTTTCCAAGGTCTTCAAGTCCTGCACCAATCGGCAAGCCGTTTTCTGAGAACGCTGTTTGTGTTCTTCCGTAAACGATTTGCAAGAACAATTCTCTCATTGCAACGTTGATTGCGTCACAAACGAGGTCAGTATTTAATGCTTCAAGAATTGTCTTTCCGGGGAGGATTTCACCTGCCATTGCTGCCGAGTGAGTCATTCCTGAGCAACCTAACGTTTCAATCAAGGCTTCTTGAATGATACCTTCTTTTACGTTCAATGTGAGTTTGCAAGTACCTTGTTGCGGTGCACAGCATCCACAACCGTGTGTTAAACCTGAAATTTGTTCAATCTTTTTAACCTTTGTCCATTCTCCTTCTTGAGGAATCGGAGCCGGTTCATGTTTTGCACCCTTGCAAATGCAACACATATCTTGAACTTCTTTTGTTATTTGAATTGCCACTTTATTTCTCCTTCTTCAAAATGTTCTGCATTTCTCATTATCATTATATCGGATAAACCCTCGCAAGCAAGTTTTTTTTGGGCATGGAATACCGAAAAAGTTAATTAATATAAAAAACAGTCGGACTAAATTATAATCCGACTGACTTTGCTTTTTTTTCTGTTCTATTTAATGATAATCAAATTTTTATTCAATTGAATTTCTTTGAAATTTGCATCCGTAAAATCTGTTGATTGTTCCATCATTTCCGCATCTATTGCTCCGTGCCTCGGAAGTGCCGAAGGATTTTTCAGCCCTTCATTGGAAATGAAAAACAACAATCCCACATATGATGAAATTACTACTATCATTAATAATAAGTTTCTGTATATTGTGCTGTTCATATTAACCATTTCTTCCAACGATATTATCAATAACATGAGTTTAGTACAAAAATATTTTTTAAAACCATTTTGTAAAGAAACTTTTCAAATCTTTACCATAATAGTATAAAGACATTGTCTTTGTTGATTCATCAGGAAATTCAATGTTATAAACAGTTGCTTTAAAGGCTTCAATATTGAATTTTTCTCCGTTTTTCAGGGATAAAGTCGTGATTGTCGGTATGGTTTGCAAAATCCTTTGTCTTTCAGCGATTGCAAGATTTTGCCATCCTTCATTAAATTTCAAATTCTTTTTGAATTTTTTATATATGCCGTAATTCTTGTTATATATTGATTTTTCAGCTTTATAAGAAAATATGTTTTCACACTTTATAAAATTAATTGCAACTTGTATCGGAGGATTTTCACCGAGAGATTTTGAAAAGCAGTGATTAAAAAACACAAATCGTCCTTCTATAAGGTGATTAATCGTTTCTCCGTCTTCAACATA
>CAZOGS010000022.1:1341-14007 GCA_964579375.1 uncultured Muribaculaceae bacterium | reverse complement strand
TAGTATTTTTTATCGGTCAGTGCAACTGATTTATATGCTGTTTTGTTATAAATTTTGAGGGTTAAGGCTCCAAGGATTGCAATCAAACAGATGCAAACGAGAATGACGGTACCTTTCCCTATTTTAATTCCCGTTGAATCTTTAAACTCTTGATATTTGTCACTTTTTTCGGTGTTTGTTTTTTCTGTACATTCTTCAGTTTCAGTCATACCCAACCTCTTTTTCTTATAATAACATAATTTTCAATATAATAAATAATTTTAATTATTTTGTTTGACAATTGACAATCATAAAAAATAATGTGAAAATTAAATTCATTAAAGTTGTTTATTTAAAAGGAGAAGGGCATGAAAAAAATAATTTCGGCTATCGGATTAATGACTGTAATGGCACTTCCGACGATTGCGGCGGAAAAATACGGTGTCGTTAATGTGGATTATGTAATGAGTAAGTATCCTGCGGCACTTCAGGCTAACGATGCGATAAGAAAACAAGAAACAGAAGTCCAAAAGTTTTTACTTAATGCAAGAAAAGATTTGGAAAAAACTCCCGAATCTCAAAGAAAAGCAAAGGAAGAAAAATACAATAAAGAATTGCAAACAAAGGCAATGGCTTTAAGACAGCAAGAAGAAAAAACAGGACAAGAGCTTTTTAATAAATTTGATGCAGCCGTAAAAGCTGTCGCAAAAGAAGGAGGATACTCGTTAGTTGTCCCTGCCGCATTGTACGGTGCAACTGATATATCTGACTTAGTTATCAAAAAATTAACCGCAAAATAGTTCGGTTTCTTTGGAAATAAAAAAATTCCTATATTTTTATAGGAATTTTTTTTGTTGTTTTTTTTTGAAAGTATAAAATCAAACCGATTTTTTTACAATGAGTCCAAAATCCTTGAAACACAAGCTTCTTTGCTCCTTGACCAATCTCGATAAGAAATTCTCATGACTTTCATTCCTGAACGTTCAAGAATTAATTGTTTTTTTATCGGGGAGATGTTGGATTTATTTTCGTCGGGCATGCCGTCACATTCGATTACAATTGATTTTCCGTCCGGATTTGTCACGAACAAATCGCATTTAAATCCTGCGGAAGGATAACCGCCTTTTACATCAAATCCTTTATCTTCAAGAACATTTGCAACTTCTTTTTCAAAGTCATTATTGTAACTGCTGATGTAGCCTTCTTTTTCGACTAAATTACGTTGAGCTTCATACGTTCTTATATGTTCAATGTAATCTCTCATCAAGCCCGGCTGAAAACTGTCAGGGTCTTTTGATAAAAATGATATGCATTGTTTTCTTGCACGGGTAACGGCAACGTTGAATAAATTCGGTTTTTGCAAAAAGGCAAGACTTTGTGTGAAACTGTTATCCGCAATTGCCCATGACATAATGATGATATCACGTTCATCGCCTTGGAAGGTATGAGCTGTTCCGATATCTACCGCATGTCTTTGCAAGGTTGCATCCGAAAAAGCTTTCATCAATGATTTTTTGATAGCTTCGACTTGACTTCTGAACGGTGAAATTATGCCGATTGAAACGGGTTTATAACTTTTATCGTTCTTTTTTGCCTCGTCACGGATGATGATTTCGTGCAATTTTTCAACAATTGCTTCGATTTCGGGAATATTTCTCGTTGCATCGCCGTCAACTTTTCCGTTTTCAACTCTGCAAAGTTCCAAAACCTTTATATTATCATCATTTTTTGTCATTACACGCAATCCGCCGCCGTAAAATTCTTTATTGCTAAATTCAATTACGGGCGGTAAACTTCTGAAGTGTTCGTCAAGCAAAACGGGTGTCATACAGTAATATCCCGCTAAATCGTACATTGAATTTGTTCTGAATCGCCACATTAAACGGTATTTATCGGGGATATCATATTGACTTAAAAATGATTGTTCTTTTGCGTTTTCAAGGAATGAAAGATGCGGTAATTGCTTGTCATCGCCGACAATTACTGCCTTTTTGGCTCTGAATAAAATCGGGATACAACTTGCAATATCACATTGGCTTGCTTCGTCTATGATTGCAACGTCAAAAAGCCCCGGTTTCATCGGCAAAGAGCCGGAAACTGCATAAGTTGTTACGCATTGACAGGGGAAGGCTTCCAACAGAGGTTTGAAATCTTCTTCTTCAAGCAATCTGTTTTGAAGATTTTTCTTTCTTTCCACAAGTGCTTTTGTGTGAACGTATAATCTTTGCCTTTTTACTCTGTCACGCAAGAGTCCTTTAAGTGCCTCACGACGTACGTTTTTAAGAATATTTACGGCAAGTGTTTTTTGTTTCTTTTGCAAATTGTGAATTTCGTCGGTAAGTTCCGTGATATTTCCCAATTTATAAATGTCGGCTTCGATTTTGGAAGCTTTGGCACTTAATTCACAACCGACAAGTTCCTTTCTTATTTGAGTTAGATTTTCCCAATCCGGTTCAAAATCTACTAATTTAAGAATTTTTCTCAACTTGAAACTATTTGTTTTAAGTGAAATATTGTTAAAGAAATTGGGCTTTTCGAGAGATTTTTCGATTTCCTCAACCAATTTTTTTACTTCTTCAACTTGAAGTACATTAAGTTTTTTTGTTATAAAAACAGGCTTTTCGTGAAGTTTTTTTGACTTTTCTTCGGTTATTTGTTGCCATTGTTCCTCAAGAGAAATAATTTTATCAATTTTGTTTTTGCAATCATTAATTTTAGAGAGCAAATTTCTCATATCGTCAACATCGACAAGCATTGCATCTTCATACCCCGTATCAAGGTCAATTTTATTTGAAATAAGGTTTTGAAGTTTTGCGGAAAGTTCACGTTGATAATTCATTCTTCCCGCACGGATAGCAAGATAAGGTGCCCCTAAAGAATTTAATCTTTCTGCTACTACATCTGTTGCTTTGTCCATTCTTGATGCAACGAGAACGGTTTTTCCATTTGCAACAAGGTGAGAAACAAGGTTGACAATCGTTTGTGACTTACCTGTTCCGGGGGGACCTGAAACAGCAACGAGAGGATTGGTTTCAAGGTTTCTTAAAACATCCTCTTGAGAATCACTTAATGATAAGGGTGTAACAGGGCAAAACGCTGATTCGATACTTGAGTCGGGCATTTTAATTTCAGCTTTGCCTTTTCCTGCCGAGTATTCTTCGTTTATAACATTCAAGACTGTTTCTCTGAACATACCGCTCGGCATTTCGGAAATTTTTGTAAGCTCGTGAAGCACCCCTGCTGTTACGTCGGGACGTTTTGTCAAAATTAACGCACTTTGATTTGTTATTGCAACTTTTTCAAGTTTTGTACGTTTGGGTTTGTCCGTTCCTTCCTCTTCCGTTTCATCTTCGCTGTTTCCCGCTCCCGATGAAATTCCTGTTGAATCATCATATACGTCGTCTTCGTGGTCGAGTTTTATATCCAAATCGGGAATTAACGATTTTAATGTCGTAATGAAAATTTGCAAACCTTCATCCGTTAAGGGCAATGGCGGTACAACATCCAAAATTCCTTCAAGCATTTGTTCTGTTTCTTCTTCGTCATCGCTTTTTGCCATAAGTGCAGTTAAAGCACCTGTGTTCACGGATAGAACTTCATCTTGAAGGATACATTTTATATTAACTCCGTCACGCTCAAGCCTGCACGGCATATACAAAAGAGGTGTCAAAAACTCGTTATAACGACGACTCTTGCTGTTTTTTCCCGCCAAAAAAAGATATCCGTATATTAAATATTTGTCTTTTTGCCCGTTTTCGGACTGAATCATCATTTCTGTGATATTGCTGCTTGAACCGTCAAGTAACAGAGGTTCGCCAAAATTTGTAAAAAGAGTTTCTTTTAATGGCGAAAGTGATTTTTTCTTTTGTAATCTTGCATCAGATGCGTGTTCCTCTCTCAGAAAAATCCACTTGTTATCCTTATCTTGCTTGAGGTTTCTGAAGGTTGAACTTTTGACTTCTTCTCTTACGCAATCGTGAAGATAAAGACTCAATCTCTTTATAAAACTGTTATGAAATGCTGAATTTAATATTTTTGTAGCTTCTTGAAGCATGTTGTCCCCAATCTGTATTTTTTGCGGGTACTTATACCCACAATGATTTTAAAACACTTTTGATTGTGGATAAATCAAACGAAAAAATGATTTTATTCAAAATTCTTATATATCCGCCATGATTAAATTGTTCTTCAAAAATGGCTTTATTTTCGGTAATAAACTCCCATACAACACTTCTGATAAGTAAATTATTTCTTATATAATTCTTTTGTGTCGATTTTTTATGATACTTTTCGCTTCCAGTCATCGGTATTGCTTTTGAATAATTGTCACCGTGCCGGCGATATGCGTATAAAGGTGCGTCAATAATCGCACTTGAACCTATTAAATGAGCAAAAGAAAATATAAATTTATCTGCGGTAACTTTAATATCTTCGGGATTTTTTAAATTCAAAAGATAATCACATACCGATTTTCGGATAACTGCCGATGTAGACGGCGACCAATGCCATGTTGCAAAGGAATATTTTTTGTTGTTTAAAACCATAACGGCAAAATCTTTGTTCTCAAAATCCGTTGAGAACATTGACGGCGAAAATTTTATATTTTCTGCAAAATCTTTTAGAGAAATAAAAGGACAATCAGAAGATTTCAAAGAATGAATTGTTCCCTTTTCATCAATTTCAATCTGTCTTGCACTTGTTAAAGCAACAGTAGTATTTAAATGAGTTTTAATATGTGCTGCCGCAAATTCCGCAAAAAGTACGTCATCTCCGTCAGTAAGTGTTACGAATTCCCCGTTTGCAACTTTTAATCCGTTTAAAAAAGATGCAAGTTGTCCGATATTTTTTTCGTTTTTTACAATTTTAACTTCGATATCGTGATTTTCTTCTTTAAATTTTTCAATCACGGAAAAACTTTCATCCGTTGAACAGTCGTCCACAATGACAATTTCTTTGTTTTCATAAGTTTGTTCTTTGATGCTCAAGAGGCACTCTTTGAGGTAGAGTGCCTTATTGTAACAAGTTACTATAAATGAAATTTTCGGGGTTGAAAATTTTATTGTCAAAAATCTTCTCCGATTATTTAACTGCGTGTTGAATTCTTGCTTTTACTTTGTCTTTGCCGAGGATTTCAAGGATACCGCACATATCGGCACCACGAGTTCTGCCTGTTACAGCAGCTCTGATAGCCCACATTGTGAGTTTCGGCTTAATTCCTTGTTCTTTGAAAAATCCTCTGAATTCTTCAAGAATTTCGTGAAGATTGTTGAAATCCCAAGCGTCTATTCTGTTCAAAACTTCTTTGAGTACAGTTTGTGATGTTTCTGTATTCAAAACCGTTTCTTGAACTTCTTCATCAATGGTCGGATATTCTCCGAAGAAATATTCAACAGCATCAGTAATGTCAGAAAGTAATGTCAACGGTTCTCTTGTGATTTCAACCATCTTTAAGTACGCTTCTTCATTTAATTCATTCAAGTCGTATTTTGAAAGATAAGGCTTCAATCTTTCCGCAAGGTCTTTAAGTTCAAGTTTCTTGATATATTGACCGTTCATCCAGTTTAATTTGTCATATTCAAAAATTGAATTGGATGAAGAAACTTCATTGATTCTAAAGTCTTGTGCAATTGCGTCAACGGTTTTAATTTCTTCTCCGTCAGAAGGTGACCAACCTAAAAGTGCTACAAAGTTAATAAGTGCATCCGTTAAATATCCTCTTTCGACAAATTCACTTACTGCCGTAGCTCCGTGTCTTTTTGAAAGTTTGCTTCTGTCAGGTGCCAAAATCATTCCGAGGTGACCAAACTTGGGAACTTCCGCACCTAAAGCTTCATAAATCAAAATTTGCTTAAATGTGTTAGAAATGTGGTCTTCTCCTCTGATTACCGTGTTTATTTTCATAAGCATATCATCAATTACAACCGCAAAGTTGTATGTAGGTGAGCCGTTTGACTTCATAATTACAAAGTCACCGATTAAGCTTGTATCTTGATGCAAATCACCTTTGACTAAATCTTCAAAATGGACTATCGGTGTGTCGTGAAAAGCTTTTTGTGCTTTTTCAACAGAAAAACGAATTGCCGGTTTTCTGCCTTCGGCTCTCAATTTTTCCTTTTCTTCTTCCGTTAAATTTTCGCATTTCTTAGAATAAACATACGCTTTTTTATTTTTTGTAGCTTCTTCTTTTTCTGCTTCAAGTTCTTCCGGAGTACAGAAACACTCATATGCAAAACCTTTGTCCAAAAGTTCTTGAACATATTTAGGATAAATGTCAAATCTTTCCGATTGAGTGTAAGGTCCGTAAGGTCCGCCTACATCAGGACCTTCATCCCAATTTAACCCTAATGCCTTCAAACTGTCAAAAATGTTGTCAATGTACGCTTGACTTGTTCTTTCAGCATCGGTGTCTTCAATTCTTAAAATAAATTTTCCGCCTGTCTTTTTAGCGTATAAATAATTAAAAAGTGCGGTTCTTGCCGTACCGATATGCAAATTTCCGCTCGGTGACGGTGCTATTCTTACTCTTATTTCTTCCATTTGTATTTCTCCGTTCGATATTTCTATTCTACAACATAAAAATATCTGTTCAATGATAATTTTACGTTTTGATTATCATTTATTTAAATTATTCCTTTTGGCATGCTGAAAATCCTTTTTGAATTCAGGTAAAATTGTGCAAAAAAGCTTTTATTGTAACATTTTACGATGTTTTTTTAATAAAACGGAATAAAATGCTTGAAAAGAAATTTTCAGTAAGTATGATATGACTACAACGGAAGACGACTATTAACAAAGGAAAAAATAATGTCGATTAATTTAAAAAACAAAAAAGATATCGTTAAAAAATATGGAAAGAACGAACAAGATACAGGTTCAACAGAAGTTCAAATCGCTCTTTTGACAGAAAAAATTAACGAATTAACAGAACATTTGAAGGCTAACAAAAAAGACTTCGGGGGCAAACGTGGTTTGCTTATGATGGTCGGTCACAGAAAGAGCCTTCTTTCATACCTTAAAGACAAAGATCTTCAAGGTTACAGAGATCTTGTTAAAAAGCTCAATTTGAGAGGCTAATAACAAGTTAGAAATTCAATATCCGAAGCAATCTCGCAGGCTTAATTTTCTTTTTAGAGAGGTTAATGCTGACGAGTTTGTTTTGGTGAAAACAAAAGGAAGTAGAAATGAGTTCTAAGAAATATTTATTTACTTCAGAATCAGTTACGGAAGGTCATCCCGACAAGGTTTGTGACCAAATTTCCGATGCGATTTTGGACAACTTTTTATGCAAATACCCGCAAGCTCGTGTAGCGGCAGAAACAACCGTAACTACGGGCATGGTTTTAGTTTGCGGAGAAATTACCGCAGACTGTTATGTAGATATTCCCCATGTTGTAAGGGAAACGGTCAAAAACATAGGCTATATCGGAGAATCATCGGGCGGTTTCGATGCAACAACTTGTGCTGTTTTAACAAGTATTGATGAACAGTCGGTTGACATTGCAGGCGGTGTAAATAAAGCGTTTGAATCAAGAGATAACAACGCAAATACTTCAAAAACCGAAACAGAAGATATCGGTGCAGGTGACCAAGGTATTATGTTTGGTTTTGCTTGTAACGAAACTCCGGAACTCATGCCTCTTCCGATAAGTTTGGCACATAAACTTTCAAAGAAGCTTGCAGATGTTAGAAAACAAGGTCTTGTTAAATACCTCAGACCGGACGGAAAATCACAAGTTACAGTTGAGTACGAAAATGATAAGCCTGTAAGAATTGAAACGGTTGTTATTTCTACTCAACATGATCCTGAAATTAACGGAGAAACCGATAACGAAAAAGTTCAGGAAATTATCAGAAGAGATATGATTGAGCTTGTCATTAAGCCTGTATTTGAAGGAAGCACTTTGAATATTGATGAAAACACAAAAATTTTGGTAAATCCTTCGGGAAGATTTGTTGTTGGTGGACCTCAAGGTGATGCAGGTTTAACGGGCCGAAAAATCATTGTTGATACATACGGCGGATATTCACGTCACGGCGGCGGAGCTTTCAGCGGAAAAGATCCTACAAAAGTAGACCGTTCAGCTGCGTATGCATCAAGATATGTTGCTAAAAACATTGTTGCTGCAGGGCTTGCAGATAAATGTGAAATTGAATTGGGATTTGCAATCGGTGTTGCGAAACCTGTTTCAATTATGGTTGATACGTTTGGTACTGGAAAAATTTCAGATGATGAAATTATGGATTTAATCGAAAAGAATTTTGATTTAAGACCGAATGCTATCATTAATCAGTTTGATTTAAGAAACTTGCCGAAGAAAAACGGCGGCAAATTCTATCAATTGTTAGCGGCATACGGACATATGGGTCGTACGGACATTGATGTTCCGTGGGAACATACGGATAAAGCCGAAGAATTAAGAAAACAAGCAAATTTGTAATATAAGGTGGAGTAAGTCAGATGCCTGATACAGAACAAAAAACAAATGTAATGACCGGAGCGGAAATTTTGTTGGAATGCCTTAAAAGAGAAGGTGTTACTGAAGTTTTCGGGTATCCCGGAGGACAAATTTTAAATTTGTATGATGCGTTATATGATTGCAAAGATATAAAACATTACCTCGTTCGTCACGAGCAGGCAGCAATTCATGCGGCTGAAGGTTATGCGAGAGTATCGGGTAAACCGGGGGTTGCGTTTGTAACGTCGGGGCCGGGTGCTTGTAATACGATTACAGGTATTGCAAATGCGTACTATGATGCATATCCGATAGTTGTATTTACGGGACAGGTCGGATTGTCACAAATCGGAAACGATGCTTTCCAAGAAGCTGATATCGTCGGAATTACACGTTCTTGCTGTAAACATAACTATCTTGTAAAAGATGTTAAACAGTTGGCTCAGATTGTAAAAGAAGCCTTTTATATTGCTACAACAGGAAAACCGGGGCCTGTAGTTGTTGACTTGCCGAAAAACATTATGGTTGCAAAAACGGAATTTGTTTGGCCGGAAAAAGTTAAACTTCCGGGATATAACCCTACTTATGACGGTCACCCGAAACAAATTTCGAGAGCTTTGAAGCTTCTTTGCAAGGCGAAAAACCCTGTTATTCTTGCAGGCGGTGGCGTTGTTCACTCCGGAGCATATGAAGAACTTCAAGAACTTGCCAATAAATTGCATGTTCCTGTTGCCACAACGTTAATGGGTATCGGTGTTTTCCCGAAAGATAATCCTCTTTCGTTGGGAATGCTCGGTATGCACGGTCAATATGCCGCAAACCATTCTGTTCACGATTGTGATGTGCTTTTTGCAATTGGCACAAGATTTAGTGACAGAATTACGGGTAATCTTAAAAAATTTGCTCCGAATGCGGAAGTTATTCACGTAGATATTGACCCTTGTTCTATTGCAAAGAATGTAAGAGTTGATATTCCGATTGTAGGGGATGCGAAGAGTGTTCTTAATGCAATGTTGAATGAATACAATGAAGAAAAATACGACATAAATCTTGAAGCAAAAGATAAGTGGTTCTTGACTGTTCAGGAACGTAAAAAACAAGAACCTCAAAAGTCTGCAAATACTGGAATGTTAAACCCTGTTGATGTAATTCACGACATTAATTACGTCACAAAAAATATGGATGCGATTATTTGTACGGAAGTCGGTCAACATCAAATGTGGACGGCACAACTTTACAACTTTAAACATCCTCGTCAGCTTGTTACTTCCGGCGGTTTGGGAACGATGGGATTTGGCTTCCCTGCTGCAATGGGTGCGAATGTTGCGATGAAGGATAAAGTTGTCATAAACGTTGCGGGTGACGGAAGTATTCAGATGAATATACAAGAGCTTGCAACTTGTGTAGATTATAATATTCCTGTAGTTGTTGCAATTATTAACAACGGTTGGCTCGGAATGGTTCGTCAATGGCAGGAAAGAATTTTTGATGAACATTATTCTCAATCAAAAATTTCTTCACCGGATTATGTTAAGTTAGCTGAAGCGTACGGTGCGTTGGGCTTTTTAGTTGAAAAAGAAGAAGACGTTGTCCCGACTCTTAAAAAGGCTATTGAAGCAAGACGTCCCGTCTTAATTGATTTTAGAGTTGAACCGTTTGAAATGGTTTATCCGTGGGTACTTGCAGGAGATTCTCTTAATCACGTTCTTATGTCAAATGATTCTCCGGTTGAAAAAGGTTAAAGGTAAAAATTTATGATACATACAATTTCAGTTCTCGTAAGAAACGAAGCAGGTGTACTTTCAAGAATTAGCGATTTATTCTCAGGCAGAGGATATAACATTGAAAGTTTGACCGTTGCACCGACTTTGGATACCGATTATTCTCGTGTGACAATTGTTACTAACGGTGATGATAAAGTTATTGAACAAATTACAAAACAGTTGAACAGATTAATTCCGACCATAAAAGTTATGGATTTGCCTGTTGCTGATTGTATTGAACGTGAATTTATCATGTGTAAAGTTTCCGCAAAAGAAGAAAATCGTTCAGAGATTTTAAGAATTGCTGAAATTTTCAATGCAAAAGTTATTGACGTAACGAACCGTTCATACACTTTGCAAGCTTTTGGAGATGAACGTCAAATCCGTTCTTTGATTGAACTTTTAAGACCGATTGGAATTAGAGAACTTGTTCGTTCCGGAAAAGTTGTTATCTCAAGAGAAAATCAATTCCAAAACCTCAAAAACGGTTTCCAAGAATAATTTTCAATAAAAGTTATAAACTGATAAAGACTAAGGCTTTTGTCTTAGTCTTTGTTTTTCCAACTGTTTTTAAAATAATCGGGAAAATATTCTTCCGCCCACGGGAACCATTCAATTATTCTGTTGTAATAATCATCTTGATCGGCTTTCGTTACGGGGCGAATTCTGTCGTACTGAAGTACATAAATTTTTTCTCCGTCATGTTCACCAAAGAATTTTTTGTCTTTTAATTCAAAAGCCGATGCAAACCCTTGTTTGTTTTTCAGTAATTCTTGCGTGTTTGAAAGGATTTTGCACTTTTCTTCTTCGCCTTCGAGATAACTTTGTATCGGCTCGAGTACGAAAATTGTGTCAACTTTAAATATTTCAAAAGAATACCAATTTGATACAATAGCTTCTGTATCAACTAACGGCGGAAAAATACCCGCATTAAATAAATCCGTATCGTATGCACTTTGAAAGATTAAGTGCGGATTGTAAATGTCGTTCCAAAAACACCACATTGAATATCGATAATTTTGATTTTGTTTGTATTTTTCTCTTATGATATTTTCTGTTTCTTGTAATATTTTCAAGTTGGGTACTTTATTTGGGGCGATTTGTTTTTCAATAAACAAATTTTGAAATAGTGCAAAATCTTTTATTTTCGAATTATCTGAACATGAATAAAATAAATTTGCGAAAGATAAAAACAGCACGATTATTGCAAAGAGTTTTTTGAACGGTAACACTGCGATAATCGAGTATAAAGCGATTATAAAACATATAAATACGCATAAAATCAACCACATTGTATGGTCATAACCAAATATATTAATCGATGCAAACAAAAAGAAGAATATAATTGAGTATAAAAAGAAAAAAGAAAATAAATCATTTCTCTTTTTTAGATTGTTGTAGTAGTCTGAATTTGTTTGCACTTGGCTGTTTTCTTTGTCGTCGGCATTATTTTTCAATTTTAATAAAAAATTTTTTATTTCTCTTGATGTTTCGGTAAAACATAAGGCATAAATGATTAAAACGGCATAAATACAATTGTTTCCCCATTTTGAAATGTTATTATTGAAGTTTTGAGAAAATGAGATAGCATAGTCTTGAAAAAGTTGCCTGAATTGAGGATTAAACATGTCTTGCAAAACATTGTTTGCCAAAATAGCTAAAAGGGCGAAAAATATTATTCCGCTGATAACGGTATTTTTTATAAGATAAATAAATTTTTTCAATTTTTCTTTATAAGAATTATTTTTTATTGTTGCGATTTTAAAAGTGTAAAAAACGGCGGACGTTAACAAAAAACATATCCAAACAAAAAACAGCCACCGCCTGAATAAAAAGGCAATGAAAAATAAGACGGAGGAAGTTGTAATCATTTTCCAATCGGTTTTTTCCAAAATGTTTGCTTTAAAAAAGAAATAAATTGCACTTATTGCAAGTCCGATGGATAACATATCCGGATAACCTATTACGAGAGTGTATAAAAAAACAGGTGTACTAAACAATAAAAACGGGGAAATGTTTTTAAAACAAGGGGCTTCCTCACAATTCCTCAGAACAAATTTGTTGATAAAAAAGGATAAAACGTAAATAGCGGGAATAAAAAATAAAATTAATATTCCGAGTACATACGTTTCAAACGATTTTCCGAAAAGTATCCAAAATGGTCTTAATAAGAATGCAAATATCAAATTTCTCGTGTCTGTCTGAATACTTTCAAACAGAGATTTCATTCCTTCTATAAAGTTGTTGTCTGTTAACAAATTAAAATTGGCGTATTTATGGTAAAAAGATATCGCAATATCGGGAATAACTTGTTGTGAAGATAAATACCAATGGACAAAATAAATTCCAAAAAACGTAAGAATAACTAAAAAAAAGTTATTTTTAATAAATGATTTCATAAAAATCCTTTTTTAAGAAAGTATAGCAAAATTAAATGTTTCCGTCAATTATTGACTAAATCCATTAAACAC
>CAZOGS010000022.1:0-1241 GCA_964579375.1 uncultured Muribaculaceae bacterium | reverse complement strand
GTCAATTATTGACTAAATCCATTAAACACACTAAAATTAGTTATCGGAGAAAAAATGAGATACAAATTTTGTAAAAAATTAAAAAATGCTTTGTTCTTTACAAATAATGAAATTATACATTGTTGTTCGGGCGAAGAGCAAACCGCACCAAAATTTATCGAAAATTATTATGGTGAATTTTTTGACAAAAAAATGCTTTACGAGGCAAAAAAAACTGCTCAAGAAAAAGCTAAAAACGGTGAAATTCCTTTTAAAGCTTGTGAAAATTGTTATTCATTTACCGAAGACGAATGGGATGATGATTTATCAATAAACGATATTTCTATTTCCCATTGGACAGCGTGCAATTGTAACTGTTCGTACTGTTATACCGCAAAGGACAAAAATTATTTTAATACTCGTGTGCCCTATAAATTAATGCCTGTCCTTGAAGAGATGAAAGATATAATTGATTTTGGCGGAATTGCAAGATTTATCGGGGGGGACGTTGCGATGCTCGATGAATTTGAAGAAATAGTAAATTTCTTGTATGACAACGGTATGCGGAATTTTTACGTTCCGACATCAGGAATAAAATATTTACCTACTGTTGAAAAAATATTACTTGGCGGAATGGGGCACGTAATAGTTTCAACCGATAGCGGAAATAAGGAAATGTATAAAAAAATCAAACAAACGAATTGTTTTGAATTGGTTAAAGAAAATATAAAAAAATACATTGCCGCCGCAAAACAAGGCGGAAGTACGTTTGAGTTAAAATATATTTTGATACCTAATGTTAATGATAATTTGGAAGAAGTTCAAAGTTGGCTGAATTTTGCGGAAAATGTCGGAGCGAAAAATCTTGCAATTGATTTTGAGGCAAATTGGCTCGTCCAAAATGCAGAAAGTATTCCTAAAAGCATTTGCGATATGACGGAATATATCAAGAAACATTGCGAAGAAAAAGGATTGGAATACTGCCAATTTATGTACCTTTCTCAGCTTTTGCACGGATTGGAAACAGGCAGATACAAACTTGCAGAATAGAAAAACTAAAAAATAACAGATTTTGAAGAAAAAAAATAAAAAATTTGTTGAAAAATTTTTATGGTTGTTATAGAATAATTTCACAAGCCGAAGTGGCGAAATTGGTAGACGCATCAGACTCAAAATCTGACGCAGCTCACACTGTGTGCCGGTTCGAGTCCGGCCTTCGGCACCATAAAATTTTAAAAGACCTCATTCGCCGAGGTCTTTTA
>CAZOGS010000021.1:0-16182 GCA_964579375.1 uncultured Muribaculaceae bacterium | reverse complement strand
CGCCTCTCGTATCAAAGACAAGCACACGTCACGGTTGCAAATTGCTTTTTTATGGATTTTGCTTTGGTAAAATATTATTAATGAAAAAATCTAAAAAATAGGAGATAAAACAAAAATGAAATACAAAAATTGGTTAAATGATTGGCTTGAATTGTATATTAAGCCAACAACAAAAACACGAACTTATGAGAAATACAAACGGCAAATTGAACTACACGTTGCACCGATACTTGGCGATTATGAATTATGCGAACTTACTGCAATTGTTTTGCAACGTTTTACAGTTGCTTTATCGCAAAATGGGTTGTCTGCTAATACTGTAAACGGATTAGTTTCGTTATTGAAAGCATCGCTTAAATGTGCTGTTAGGGTTGAAATGGTGGATAAGGAATTTTCGCATGCTATTGTACGTCCGAAAGGGAAAGAGAAACGTGTAGAGTGTTTTTCGAAGGATGAACAAAAGAAAATCGAACAATATGTATTCGACAAAAACAATCATAGATATTTTGGAATTGTTTTGACGCTTTATTTAGGTTTGCGTATTGGGGAATTACTTGCATTAACATGGGATGATATAGATTTTAATAAAAATACGATAACTATTTCAAAATCTTGTCATGATAGTTGGAAAGAGGGGAAATACATAAAAATAATAGATACGCCGAAAACCGATTGTTCTGTTCGAACAATTCCTATTCCCAAACAACTATTGCCGCATTTAAAAAAGCTTAGGAAATGCCACAAAAGGTCTTATGTAATAGAGGGTAAAACTGATTTTGGGGCTGAAATACGCTCATACCAAAATACGTTTGATCTATTATTGAAGCGTTTGAATATACCGCATAGAGGCTTTCATTCACTTCGGCACACTTTTGCTACGCGTGCGTTAGAATGCGGTATGGACATAAAGACATTGTCAGAAATTTTAGGACATACGAATCCTACAATAACGTTAAAACGCTATGCGCATTCTATGATTGAACATAAGGCTGAAATGATGAATAAAGTCGGTAAATTATTGCTTTAAAAAAATAAAAAGCGACTGAATACAGTCGCCATAAAATTACATATATTATTTTAATTTATGTAGTTATTTTATCACAAAACAACAAAAAATGCAATGGTTTTTGCTTTATAAACAGTAAGTTTTAAAAAAATTTGACTTTTAGCTTATTATCTATGAACTTTCATTCGGCGCATTTACATAGATTAAAATATTCTATGTAATGAGTGAAGATTCAAAATTTATTTATAGATTGTTTGTGAACGAAAACGACTGAGGAGTAGTTTATGAAAAAATCTTTATTCTTAATAATTGTTTGTTGCTTAATGCTTTCACTTTGTGGCGTTTTATCATCTTGCGGTAAAGGAGATATTTCGGTTAGTCTGTATGACGGGGAGACTCTAATTAAGGCAGTCAATGTGACCAAAGATGAACAATACGATTTTGGAACGCTTGATAAAACAGGATATACTTTCTTGGGGTGGTATAGCGAAGCAACTTCCGGTACAGCTTACACCGATGCACAAGGCAAGAGTGCAGGAATGACCTGGAAAGAGAGTAATTCTACTACGGCATATGCACACTGGGAAGCCAATAAATACAAAATTTCATTGGATTATTGCGGTGCTACGGCGTTCAATACAGTAACGGATATTTCCGCTACATATGATGCTGAAATAACAGACAAATTACCTGTACCACAAAAAACTGGATATTCTTTTGTTGGTTGGTACACAGACAAAACGAATGGAACACAGATTACAGATGCTTCGGGTGAATTTCTCGATAACACCGCAGTTTATAACAATTCTGTTTATCCATTGAATAGTGAAGGAACGACATTGTATGCACATTGGGGCGATAAGAGAGTTACATATATGTTCTCAACTGGTGATGGAACGCCCGTGTCCGAGGTAACATATCCAGTTGGCACAGTTCTGTATGAAATGCCCTCTACAACAAAAGACAATTACTGTTTTGTTTCTTGGTGTTTTGATTCCACAATGCTTTCTGCATTGACATTCCCTTATACGATTTCCGATAGTTCCGAAGATTTTGTTACTTTATATGCAAACTTCGTTCCGGGAACAATAGATGTTCTTCAGTTTAACACAATAGCTTCTACAGGAGACAGAGAATACGAGGTTACATATAGCGGAAATGCAGAAAAGATAGTCATTCCCGATTCGTATTACGGAAAAAAGGTAACACGAGTAAGAAAAATCGTTTCTACGACAGTGAAGGAGATTATTCTTCCCCAAACTGTTGATGAATTTATAAATGGTGCATTTGAAAATTGCACCTCATTAAAGAAAATCAATATACCTCTTTCGGTTGAAACAATCCCCGAAAAATGTTTTTCCGGTTGCAGCTCATTGACAGAGATTATGATACCACAAAAAGTTAGTACTATCGGAAAAGAAGCATTTGCAGGGTGTTCGGGAATAACTCAAATCAGTCTTTCGGCAAACATATCAACAATCAATACTGGAGCGTTCAGAAATATGTCCTCGCTTGGCAAATTCGTAATTGATGAAGCCAATGAGCGATATATGGTTAAAGAAGATGTTTTATACTATAAGGTAGGAACTTCATCGTATCTCGTACAGTATCCCGCAGCCAAGCAAGGTAAAACATACAACATTGATGCTTCTACTGTAAAAATAATGGAATATGCTTTTAGCCGTTCCCAAATATCTTCAATGGTTATCGGTGGAAAAATATCTTCCGTTGAAACTGGAGCTTTTGAAAACTGCGTAAATCTTGTGAATGTATCTATTACAGGAAGTGCGGTATCGTTCTCAATAAATGCAGATGCTTTTTTGAATTGTTCCAATCTCAAAGCGATGAAGATTGAATTAACAAAAGTCCCCACACTAAATGCAACTGCTCTAAATGGTGTTTCGGAAACATTTTCGGTTTATGTAACAAGTAGTATGATAAGAAATTATCAGACTGCAACCAACTGGCGAAACATATCTTCTCAAATCTACTCTTTAGGCACGATTTTTGGTAATTTTGCAATAGAAGAGGTTGAGGGTGGCTATACAATCAGACAGTATTTCGGCACGGAAAAAGAAGTATTGATACCCGAAATACTTAACGCACGCAAGATTGTTAAGATTTCTGAAAATGCGTTCTCATTCTCTAATATGGAGAAAGTTACTATTTCACAATATGTCACCGAAATTGGCAATAATGTTTTCAAGAACTGCACTTCTTTGAAGTCAATCGTTATGGAATGTGAGCCACCAACTTTAGGGGATAATGTGTTTGAGAACATTGACGAAGATTTTGGTATCTATATTAAAAACACTGCTGATGTTCTTGATGCGTATAGGATAGCAAATAAATGGAGCGAACTATCCGCACATATCTGGAGTTATCAATAATTTAATTATATAGGCATAGGAGGATATAACATGAAAAAGTTGGTGACAATTTTAGTTTGCTTGTTAATGGTATTAGGCGTTGGTTTTGCTTTGACTGCCTGCTCCGATGATGAAGGGGCTAAAAGCATTACAAACCTTACCTATAACGGTGAAACAATTACTTGGAGTAGCGTGAAAAACGCTAAAAACTACAAAATCAGTATTAACAATGGAATAGAGTCTATAGTTAGTCAAGCTGACGGTACAGTATCTTATAGATATGACTCCAACGGCGAAGATTTTGACTTTTCTATCGAAGCGGTTATTAAAGAAGATAGCGACAAAAATCCTACATATCAAATCCGTTTTGAGAACATCGGACAAGTTACCGGTCTTGCAGTTGAACAAGGCTCTTTGACTTGGGAGGCATTGGAAGGTGCAGAAAAGTACGAAGTAATGTATAACGGTGATATTGTTTCAAGTGATCTTGGAACAACCAGTTATACGATGCAGACTGGCGAGTTCTCTTACAAAGTAAGAGCTTTGAAAGGTCTCGCTGAAAGTGCAGACGGAAATATTCCGTATTATTCTGTATGGAGTGATGCTATTACCGGTACGGTGTTAACTGCTCCTGTGAATTTGACATACGATTCCGAAGTGTTCACTTGGGAAAAAGTAAATGGTGCTTCTTCTTATGTCATTAAAATCGGTAACGAAGAATTTACTACTACCGCAAATAGATATGAGTATATTGCAGGGAAAGAAGATTTTGCGGTTTCGGTATATGCAGTAGGCAACACCACTGAAAAGGTATATGATTCCCAGTATAGCGAAGCGAAAGACTATACTTATATTGCTCCAATCGAAGGGCTGAATGTTGTTGACGGTGTGCTGAAATGGACTGCTTCTGAAAATGCGGTGCGTTATAAAATTAAAGTTAATGGTATCGTTAATAACGAGGAATTGACTACTAATGAATACTCTGCTTTGTCAAGCGGTAGCAGTTATAGAATACAGATTTTGCCGATTGGTAAGAGCGACTTCTATTTCTCTCATTGGTCTAATGAGATTACTGTAAATATCTTACGTAGCCCTGTTGTTAGTTATAGTGACGGTGTAATTCGCTGGAATCAAGTAACGGGTTGTGCTGGTTATGAATTGAAAATTACAAAGGGCGATACCGTTGTTCATACAACTGCCGTAGGCGAAGAAACCTTCGTTTATGATTATGCTTTTGAAGAGGCGGGAGATTATCTTGTATATGTAAAAGCGACTGCACTTGGTACTGGCGGTATTTATGAGTCTAAATATAGCACTGCATATTCAGTAAAGAGACTTGCAACTCCTACCAACGAACAGATTATCAACAGACCTTTGGAGCAAAACCAAGTATCTGTAACCTTTACTCCTTCGGTAGGGGCATCGGGATATGCTTTACTTGCAGATGGCGTTGAAATTGCAACTATCACAAGTGGTTCTACTTTCTCTGTTGATTTGTCTAAAATGACAAATAAGACCGAGGAATCCGTTGTAAACTTCCAAATCGTAGCTCGTGGCTCTGTTACTACTGCTGGTGCTATTCTCGATTGCAAAGTTCCTCTTGAATTTAATGTTACAAAACTTGCAACACCTCAAAATCTTACAATCAACGGTAATCAAATTTCTTGGGATTCTGTAAACCACACGAGTAAATATGTTTTGACCATTGACGGAAAGCGTACAGAGGTAACGACAACTTCGTTCACCTTAACTGACCTTTCTTCCGGTACTCATTCCGTTTATGTACAGGCTATGGGCAACGGCGAAGAAGTGATTACAGGTGGTTTCTCTAATGCCTTGTCTTTGAAGAAACTTGCTACTCCCGCAAATCTTGTTATTACGAATGGCTTGTTGACTTGGGGTACGGTAGCTGATGCGACCGCATATAAGGTTGTGCTTGGTACTGAAACCTATAATGCAGATGCGACTTCGTTTGATTTGCTTGGATATGAGAGCTATATCTCCGAAGGTAAAGGCACACAGATTAGCGTTTATGCTATCGGTAATGGTACTGATGTTATCAATTCTGATGTTTCGGCAACCAAAACCATTAGTAAGTACAATCGCCCCAGTAATGTAAAAGTTAATGGCGATAACCTCGTATGGAATCCTTCTTCCGTTGATAGCATCAACTGCAATTCTTACAAGTTGTTTATTTCTAAAGACGGTGGTGCGGAGTACACCGTACAAGTAACAGGAAGCTCCTATTCTATGAGTAATTTTGAGGCGGGCAATTACGCGGTTAAAGTTATAGCACTCGGTGACTATGTTCAGACTGTAAATTCTCCCGAATCTAATTCGTTTGCGTTTACTAAACTCGCAACTATCTCCGAAGTAACAAAGAGTGGTAACACATACACTTGGAACGCTATTGCCGGAGCAAACGGTTATGAAATTAAGTTGAGTAAAGATGCAACTTGGACAAGTGTTAATACCAATTCTTATACGCCTACTTTCACTACCGAAGGTGAGTTTGAAGTGAGCGTAAGAGCAGTAGGTAATGGTGCGGATATTATTGATTCTAATGTATATTCGTTTACTCAAAGAGTTTCGAGACTTACCCAGCCTGTTAAACAAGATGCGATGACAAATAGCAACGCATTTAAGGTCGAAGTTAGCGGAAACACTATTACTGTAACTGTTAAGAAACAGGACGGAGCGACTGGCTATAAGCTCTTTGTTGGTGGAATTGAAAGAAATAATGTGACTTCTGAAACTGATACTGAAATCGTATATAGCTATACGATGACAACAGTAGGAGCAACTTACAAAGTTCAAGTACAAGTACTTGGAAATCAATTCGCTTCTAACGGCTACTATATGATGGATTCTAACAAATCTACTGAAGTAACGGTTGTTTACGAAAACTAACGAGGGAATATGGAAATTATAACAAATTTCCTCTATCAAATCATCTTTACGGTAGGGGTGATCGTAGCCTTCGGTCTACTGATTGCCCTTTGCCGTAAGGCATTTTGCAAGATAGTAGGAGATAACGGAACAAAAATATTGCTTATCACAGGTGCTATCGGTACGCCTATACACGAATTAAGCCACGCTTTAATGTGTATAATTTTCGGTCATAAAATTGTTGAAATGAAATTGTATCAGCCCAACTCTGATGATGGAACATTGGGTTATGTTAATCATTCTTTCAATGAGAGAAATTTGTATCATCAAATAGGCAACTTTTTTATTGGTGTCGCACCTATTCTTTGTGGCAGTGGCGTTTTGTTGCTTTTGATGTATTTATTAGTCCCCAGTATTTATTCCGAGGTAATGGCAGAATTGCAATTTATCGGCTTGTTGTCAACGGACTTTTTTGACCTATCTACTTATGCAGGTTATCTTGATTTATTCTGGGAAATTATTTCGGATATTTTTGATTTTACAAATTCGGGCAATATCGTTTGGTGGATATTTATAGTGCTTGCACTTATGATTTCCAGTCATATGGAACTAAGTACTGCTGATATTAAAGGCGGATTCAAAGGTTTCTTATTTATGGCGGGAATGCTGCTTGTAGCTGATGTGATTCTATATTTTGTTTCGTTTTCTGCATTGGAAAGTGTAACGGCAGCGATGACATCTTTTGCCTTGTCAATTGCGAGTTTTCTTGCCATTTCTGGAGTCTTTTCTGGCGTTATGGTCTTAATTGCATTAGCAATAAAAGGCGTAACAACGATTACGAAAAAATAAAAAGGAGATATTTATAATGAAAAAAAACTTGTGGATTACTGTTTTATTGATAATCCTTTCTCTGTGTTTCACAATGGCTTTAACTGCTTGTGGTGATGACGATAATGGTGGTAATGGTAATTCCGGAACGCTGGAGAAAATTGCCGTTGTGGTGGATAAAACCGAAGCTGAAATTGGTGATACAATCAATTTGAGTTTTACCACTACTCCCGAAAATCCGACTTCTGCTCATAATGGTAGCAGCTACAAAGCATCTTGCATTGAGTATTATGTAAGAATCAATGGTAGTGATACGAGAATTAGTACTCAAAAGGTAACTACTACATACACAGTTAATTCCTCTGATGACTTGAGTTTTTGGGCGAAGTATTGTAATCACTCTACTCATTCGGATACCGATGGTGATTTGGTATCTGAACTGGTTACAGTAACAATCAAAACATCGACCATTTCAACTGTTGATGAGTTAAAAGCGATTGCAAACACAAATAAGTCGTATATCCTTGCAAATGATATTGATTTGGCTGGAGAAAGCAACTGGCAAGCTATTGAAGGATTTAGCGGAACACTTAATGGTAATGGACACAGCATCACGAACTTAACCATTAACTCCGTGAATGGCGAAAACATTGGTTTGTTCAGTACTCTGCAAGGTACTGTAAAATATTTAACTATTGAAAATGCACAGATTACTGCTCGTGGCGATGCTGGTAAAGCTGGTATAGTCGCTGGAACAAATAAGGGTACAATTTCTAATGTAACGGTAAGTGGCAACATAGCTCCAGAATATTATAGTTATGTTGGTGGTTTGGTTGGCTACAATGATTGCGGAAAAGTTGTTAATTGTACTAATCAAGCAACCGTAATCGGTGCTAATAATGTCGGTGGTATTGTCGGGAGCGTACTTGTCAATGCAAACGATGCTATTACCTCTTGCTCTAATGAAGGTATTATTACTGGTAAAGATAATGTTGGTGGTATAGCTGGTTATTTAACTTGTGTAAGAAGCAATGCAACTTATCAAATATCTAATAATACCAACAAAAACACGGTAACTGGCGATAATCGAGTAGGTGGTATCTTTGGTGAGATTTACGCTTTTTATCAGAGATATGATTACAAAGATTATAATAGTTATTTTGAAATGTCTGTTTTAACTAATTCGGCAGAAGTGAGTGGAAGTTCAACAGGCAACGATGTGGGTGGACTTATTGGTAAAGCAACACGCCTTAACCTACTTACGACTTGCGAGAATGCAGCAGACGTAACTGGCGGTATTTGTGTAGGTGGATTTGTTGGATACGCTCCAGATACCAATATTAAAGCAACTGGTGCAAAAAATAGCAGCACTATCACAGGCAAAGGCAAAATTGGTGGGTTTGCAGGACAGGCTGGTATTATCGAAAATGCTATAAATAACGGAGAAATCGTATCAACGGGTGTTATGGTTGAGGACAGTAACAGCCGAGCGTATGTAGGCGGTATTGCTGGATATTGCACAGGACTTATTGGGTGCGAAAATAATATAGATATTAAGATTGAAAGCAATGGTGACTATGTAGGCGGTCTTGCTGGATATGTTATTGTATCTGCAAGTAATCGTGTGGACAATAATGTCAACTATGGTACTGTTTCGGGACACAACTGTGTAGGTGGTATTGCGGGTTATTTGACTTGTGTTAGAAGTAACGCTACATATCAAGTAACTAATAACGAAAACAAAAGTGCGATAACAGGAAATAATCAAGTGGGCGGTATTTTTGGAGAGGTGTACGCTTTTTATCAGAGATATGATTATAAAGATTATAATAGCTATTTTGAAATGTCTGTTTTAACTAATTCGGCAGAAGTGAGTGGAAGTTCAACAGGCAACGATGTAGGTGGACTTATTGGTAAAGCAACACGCCTTACCTTACTTACGACTTGCGAGAATACAGCAGATGTAACTGGTGGTATTTGTGTAGGTGGATTTGTTGGTTACGCTCCGGATACCAATATTAAAGCGATTGGTATTGCAAACAACAGTACAATCACGGGTAACTATAAAGTTGGTGGCTTTGCTGGACAAGCTGGTGTAATAGAATATGCAGTAAACAGCGGTGAAGTTATTGCAACTGGTAAAGATACTGACGGTCAAACTTTTGTAGGTGGAATCGCTGGGTATTGCACTGGTATAATTGGTTGTGTAAATAATATGGATATTTTCCTATCAAATGGTGGAAAGTTCGTTGGTGGTATTGCTGGATACATAATTTTGTCTAACACAAATACCGTTTATGATAATGTAAACTACGGAAAAATAGAGGGTGCAAATTATGTTGGCGGAATCGCTGGTTATGTAACTTGTGTTAGAAGTAATGCTACATATAGATTGTCTGACAATGAAAATAAGAATACTGTTCACGGTAATGAGTGTGTAGGCGGAATAGTGGGATATGCTTATGCTTTCTATCAAAGATATGATTACAAAGACTACAACAGTTATTTTGAGATTGTAAATAGCACTAATGAGGCTGAAATTGTTGGTGTTGGAAAAGTTGGTGGCATCTGTGGTGGATACGATAGACTTAAAACAGATGCAAACTTAATGGATACCAATACAACTCTTTACGGTGAGAAATTAGGACAGTAAATCTAAATTTTTCTATGCGTACTAAAATAGTACGCATAGAAAAAATTTGAGAATTAGAGGTTGTATATAAAAGCAAGAGTAATACATTTAATTAAGCAATAAAGAAGTCTTGTAAAAAACGTTACAAGAATCTATTTTTGAAATATTTTAGGAAATGTAAAATGGAAGATAAAAGTATAATTTTAATAAACGACGCAATGGTAAAAAAGGTCGGGAATAAATTTTTTCTTATGAGAACTACTTTTGACTATTCAAAAAAGGATTTAGTTGAATTAACAGAATTTGGGACCTCAGTGGTTAGATACATAAAAAAGACACGCAAAGTGAAAGAAGTTATCAATGAATTTGAAACTGTAGCCGACAAGGAAACAATTGTAAAATATTTGGATTTTCTTGTTGACAGCGGATATGCTTTAATTTGGGAAAAGAAAAAGAATGAGAACATAAAGACTTTATCTTCTATTCAAAAAGAAGTGTGGATGGAGGAACACACACCTTATGGTGCAACTATCGAGTTAACACCAAGATGTAATTTTAAGTGCGTTCATTGTTATTTGGATAATTCCCATGAGAAGCCAGAGTTGTCTTTTGATGAGATTAAATATATATTAGATCAATTAGCAAAGGCTGGCATGCTTACTATATTTTTGTCTGGTGGAGAGCCTTTACTTAGAAATGATTTTATTGATATATATTTGTATGCAAAAAAATTAGGTTTTTTGATTGTAATTTTTACAAATGGTTTGTTGTTAAATGATAAGTTGTTAAATGTTTTTTTGCAATATCCACCGCTTGAAATTGATTTATCCATTTATGGAAGTTCCGATGAAGCATATGAAAAAATAGTTGGATGTAAAGGAGCTTTTTCAGCGATAAAACGAAATATTATAAAATATAAAGAGCATGGTATTTTTGTTTCGGCGAAAACACCTGTTATTAATTTAATGGTTGATGATTTAGAGCAAATTCAGTCTTTTACGCAAGAATGTGATATTCCTTGGCGAATTTCTTTTGATATTGTTCCGACAATTGATAATCAATCGAAAGAAATTCATCAAATTTGTGCAGAAAAAGCGGTAGAATTATTTAAAAAATATGCAGATAATTATCAGGCGGAAAAAGAAATTTTAGTGGCGAATCTTCAAAATTCTAATTGTGGAATTGGTAGAAAACGTTATGCGTGCGGTATGGGGAAAAGTAGTTGTTTTGTTGACTATGAAGGAATAGTAAGTCCGTGTATTGAGACACGTCATAGAGGGATTTCAATTTTTGACGAGCCTTTTGAAAAAATATGGAAGAAAATTAGAGAGATTTCATATGAAAAGATTCCGGATAGTATAAATGATTATAAATGTGTTTCGTGTAAACTTGCATGTATATGTAAAAGTTGTCCGGCCGTGCGTGAAAGATATTATGGACAATCATATATAATAAAGGATAATGACTGAGCTTTCGCTCGGGAATTATATAAAAAAATAAAGGAGGATTTATGACAATGGCAGATATACGTGTATTTGTAGCTGGGCATGTTTCTGTTGATACGAATAGTATGTCGGGATTTAAATATGATTCATCCTGTTCGTATTCAAAATCTGGTGATTGTTCTGGTTGCTGCTCTTTAGAATTAGTTCTAACACCGTAACGATTAGAGCCTCCTTATCTAATAAGGGGGCTTTAAATTCTATCGTTTTTTAGTTCAATCACGATATTGTTTGTAGTGAAAATCACGGAAAATATGATTTGTTGATTGAATTGCTATAAAAAACTAATTTTCGTCGAATGACAAAATGATTATTTGCTTCGACGTTATCGATAAAGGGCAAGATTTGGTTAAGAAGATTGTAAAAATGAAATACTTTGTTTCAGCAGATATCCACGGTTTTTATGATGAGTGGATAAAGTCGCTTAATGAAAAACAATTTAATATAAACAATCCCGACCATATGATTATCGTTTGTGGGGATTTATTCGATAGAGGGACGCAAACTAAGGAATTGCAATCTTTTATTATGCAATTATTCAAGAAAAAGAAAATGATTTTTATACGGGGGAATCACGAAGACCTTGCGTTAGAATTGATAGATAATTATTCGAATTATATATTCGACATTAAAAATACACATCATTGGCATAACGGTACATTTCAAACATTGCTTGAACTTAGTGATATGAATTTTAACGATGCAACAATGTATTTATCGGAATTTAGAAGCCGCGCGAATGAAACTGATTATATAAAGAAGATTATTCCTAGGGCGAAGAATTTTTATGAGACGAAACATTACGTCTTTGTTCACGCATGGATTCCGTTAAAAGCCAATCGTTATGAATTTGATTCAGATTGGAGAAATGCAAGTAACAAGCTTTGGGAAAAGGCGAGGTGGTTAAATCCCTTAGAAACATATAAGCGTAAACTTTATTTAAAAGACAAAACTTTGGTTTTCGGGCATTGGAGATGTTCTGCTTTTTGGGCGAATGAAAATCCTGAAAAATATGCTGAATTTGGAAATATAGCTTGTTTTAAACCATTTATAACAAAATCGATTATAGCATTAGACGCTTGTACGGCGGTCTCTAAAAAAGTAAACGTAGTGGTTGTAGAGGATTGAGTATACCGTTATGAAATTTTGACAATCAATTTATATGTTAAGTATAAAAAACAAATTAATAGGTGGTGTGTTTACAATGGGAAGAAACGAACACAAAGAAGAAATTATAGCGAAATGGCAAAAAGAAAATCTTAATAAAAATTTTGACATTAATGTATTATCGGAAACAGAAATAGAGATTCTGAAAGTTACATTAGAAATGGAATTAAAATCGATTTCTATAAGTTGGTTGCAGCGTAGATTTTCAATGGGCTATCTCAAAGCAATGACTGTGATACAGCATTTAGAAGAATGTGGGGCTATATCTACAGATGAAGAAGCGGAAACACTTAGTCTTGCTAAAACTGAGCGAATAATTAAGATTTTACTTTAAGAGATTTGTTGTATAGTTAATGGATATTTGTAAAATAGTTGTTAAATATTCAATGGTTTATATTGACGTTCGCGGAATGACAACGGATTTTAATGAATTTGTATTAACCTTTTGTCCGTGCTTGTTGCGTATTCATTATAGTATAGAGTCGCAAAACATCTCTGAAAACGAAGAATTGAGCGAGGATGGTGATATATGTTTGCTAATGAAATAATTGACTTTTATTCTTAGCAAGAGCTAAATATAAATACTTAACGGCGCATAAAAAATGATTCTTAAGTAGCCTTTTGATAATTATAGTGAATAATCCATCGGATTAACAGCTCGTGGTACTAAAAATACAAGTATAGGTGTCATAATCAGTAGAATAATAAACCCAAGTATCGTAAATTATTTTGTAAATTGTGAGCAGCAATAGAGGGCGAAATCCTCGAAAATTAAAAAAAATTAGAAAATCATACAAAAAGTATTGCTTTTGTGCGCACAATAGAGTATAATAGTAATATAAAAATAATACGGAGGTATCGGTATGGCGAAATCGGCAAATTTATATGCGAGAATAGAACCCGATGTTAAAAATGAAGCGGAGGCTATTTTAGGAACATTAGGTATTCCAGCATCGAGTGCTATTAATATGTTTTATAAACAAATCATTTTACAGGGCGGATTGCCGTTTGAAGTAAAATTACCTAAGCATCCGTTGAGCTTTGAAAATATGACCGAGCAAGAATTGTCGGCGGAATTACAAAAGGGTTTTGACGATTTGGAAGCGGGGCGTGTAAAATCGAGTGAAGCGGTTTTTGCGGAGTTGCATAGAAAATATAACATATGAAATACACAATATTTACAACAGCTAAAGCTGAAGAAGATTTGGGCGAGATTTTTGAATATCTTGCTTATAAACTTCTTGCGGGTGAAAATGCCGTAAGACAAATAGAGCGAATAGAAAAGGCAATTATGAGCCTTGACGAATTTCCCGAACGGAATCACATATACGAAAAAGAACCTTGGCATTCGCGAAATTTGCGTGTAATGCCGATAGACAATTATATGATTTTCTATATTCCGGATAATAGTAAGTTGACTGTAACCGTTCTTCGTGTGATGTATGGTAAGCGAGATATAGCAAATTTTTGGAAATAACATAAAAAAAGGGCGTAAGAGCAAAAAACTCTTGCGCCCGTAAGTATTATTCATCTTGAATCATAAAATCGATGTATAGTGTTTTCCTTGAACTTCTATTTTTCCATTATGTATAATCGGTTTGCCTTTGCCGCAGGCACGAAGAAGTATGTGTTTAGTATCGGATGAAGTTTTCGTAATATCTCCGTCAAGAAATTTTTCATCGTTTCCGACCTCTATAATCTTAAAGCCTTTTTGCACGAGAAACGCCGAAAACTGCCATAGTTTTTCAAAGTATCCGTTGCTGTCAAATACGGCGCAAATATCTTTTTCGGGGTGATATGCGGTAATTCTAAAATAGTTACTCATAAGTATAATCTCCTTTGCGTTAAGCCGCCGCTATTTGTTTTAATCGTTTGTTTGCATAGGGCAACCATTTATCGTTTACGAAATTAAGAATATCTATATTCGGTTTCGAATCGTTGTCGCCATAGCATTGCAAAACTTTCTTTTCGCTTGGCGAGTATTCCACCGTAACTAGCGGAACGTCGGGACTATCTTTCATACGGATAAAGAAAATGAGCGATTCCTCTCGTGCAAACTTTTGGTCATACCCCATACGACCTACGCAGTGGTGGAGAGTATTGCCTTCGTTGATTAAATCGGACGGTTTTTGCGCGATAATCGCTATGTAGACGGACTTTTTAATATATTCAAGACCTAAATACTTGCTTGCAACTGCGGCAAATTTGTCGTATAATTCTTTGCGCTCTTGTTCATCTTTCAACGCTTTTGCGGTATGGTATTCATCAATTCTTATATCGTGCCAACGCTTGAAATCGTGCGGATAACGGTTTTTATCTTCCGTCATATCTATTTCTAAATATTCGCACGCTTGCTTGTAATCGTTATAACTGTAAAAGTTTGTGTTTTGCTTTTCGATATAAGCAATAAACTTGTCCGTTTCGCCTTTTACGAAAGCACGTAAATTTTTAAGTGATGAGGCGTGATTAAAATCTTTTCTTTTGTTGTGCAGTTGCTGTAAGGCTCGAATATCTTTCTTCGTCTTAAAAGCGTCTATAATGACTTTTATATCGTAAGGCTCAAACTTAAGCATAAGTCTGTTTTTACCGAGCCATTTCCTAAACGGTTTACTTTCTCTTGCGAGTTTTAATATCTGTTTGCTGAGTGCAATGCGAGAAAGACCGAGTTTTGTTAAAAATTCGACTTCCGGATATTGACGATAAGTCCTTAGATATTTTAACGTGTTTTCATAAGCGTAAAGTTCGACGGCGCTGTACTTAAATTCGGGAAGTGTTGTTATATAATCGACGTTGATTAAAATTGCATACGGATCGAATGCTTTTTCGGGAGTGTATTCATACCAAACACCGTCTTCATACCAAGTAGGGTGTTTCGTCAATCCCATATCGTACCAACCGACGCTGAAACCTGCAATATAGTGGCAGACAATATCTTTCGCAAAGCAAACGTTAGATTCTATGCCGTGAACGGCTACCTGTTTTAAGTGGATTTGTCCTTGATATCTTCTTGCGGCGACTGTGATTTTTACGAGTTCGCCGTCGTTTTTTGTAAAGTAAGCATAGAATCTTTTTTGATTATAGGTTAAGTCACGCTTTTTATCTATTGCAATGATTTTCTTTGCTATGTATTTTGGAATAGGTTTTATTTTTTCTATTTTCATAACGGAATCTCCTATTAAACTAAAATAAAACAATCGCCGATTAAATCGGATAAACGACAAACAGCGTCGTTGTCAAAAGCCTTTGCGAATTCTTTTTCTTGTGCGAGCGTATCTTCGTCGAAAGTGGCATTTTTGCCGATATTTTGCATTTCGCGAGGTTCTTCGATATCTCCGTCGAATTCACGCATTTCGCTTTCTGTTAAATCGAAAACTTCACTCGTTTCTTCGTCTATAAATTGTTTTTCCACGTTTATAAGGCTTGGCAACAACTGTTTGTCATTATCGTTTTCAATGATATATAAATCGTGCTTTTTCACGATTTTAGCGAAATAACTTTCGGCGGCGTGGTACGGAAAGCCTATCATCGGAATGCGGCTTTCAAGTCCGCAATCACGTCCCGTAAGAGTGAGGGAAAGCTCATCGGCAAGCATTACGGCATTATCCCCGAAAACCTCGTAAAAATCTCCTAAACGGTATGCAACGATTGCCGACGGTTGTTCCGCTTGGTATTGTAGATATTTTTGATACATAGGGCTGACCTTCGGCTTTGTTTCTTCCTCCTGCATAGCGGCGAACACTTCTTCTTTTTCTTCGTCGGTAAAATCGTCGGTTGTTTCGCCGTCAACGG
>CAZOGS010000020.1:14011-16304 GCA_964579375.1 uncultured Muribaculaceae bacterium | reverse complement strand
TTACTTTGCAACAAATTTCATACATTGTTGATTGTTATAAAGACACGGTAAAATCGTATAATATAATTGATTACACATTGTTTGTCTGCTTTTTCCCTCAATTGCTAATAGGTCCTGTCGTCAGACATCAGGAAATGATTCCGCAGTTTAACAACCTAAAAAATAAAGTTATAAATCAAAACAATATTTTTATAGGTATTTTTATTTTCACGATAGGCTTATTGAAAAAGGTTGTTTTTGCTGATGCCTTTTCGGAATTTCTTAATTTTTATATTTATGACGGTACTTATGACAATTTCTATATGGTTTGGTTTTTTGCCTTGGCAAAAGTTTTGCAAGGATATTTCGATTTTTCGGGATATTGCGATATGGCGATGGGGTCGGCATTTTTGTTCAATATAAGTTTGCCTTGGAACTTCAATTCTCCGTACAAAGCGACAAGTATCCTTGATTATTGGAAACGTTGGAATAAAACACTTATCAGATTTTTGATTGATTATGTATACAAACCTCTCGGAGGAGATAAAAAGGGTGAATTAAAAACGTATTTAAACATAATGATAGTATTTATTGTTTACGGTATATGGGAAGGTGTTCATCCTTGTCATTTGATTTTCGGTATTCTGAACGGTGTTTGCGTTTGCATAAACAAATGGTGGGAAAAATTTAAAATTAACATTCCGAAACCGATTGCAATTGCTATGACATTTATAACGTTGATGTTGTTGTCCGTCTTTATTTCATCTGATTTCGGAAGGTCTTTAAATTTGCTTAAAAGTATGTTAGGAATAAATGTTTCCTTTACTCCGTTGACGGTTCACGGCTTGAATATTATTGTTCCCGTAAGCGGTTATACGGCCATACCTGTTAGCGTGCCTATTGTGATAATGTCGTTGATTAGTGTGTTCTTCTTGAAAAACTCTTCCGAGCTGTCGAGAATGTACGTCAAGGCGAATAATGTATTTTATACTTGTATATTAGCCGTAGTTTTCGTTTTTACGGTATTATCCATAACGAAAAGTTCGGAATTTTTATATTTTATATTTTAGGAGATAAACGAAAAATATGACCGAAAACGAAAATGATTTGAATAATAGCGATAAAAAAGCAACAGTAAATGACAAAAAAGATATTCTTTTTGTTTTATTGTTTGCCTTTTGCGTTTTAATGATTGCGGTTTTTAATTATGTTGTTGACCCTTATTATATATTCAGAAATACGACGATAAAAGGTTTAAACAATATTAAGACTCACCAATTTTCAAACAGAAGAAGTATTATTTATTCCGACATAAAAATGCATAGTAAAAATAAGGATATTGTTTTTACCGGAAATTGTATGTTAACACATTCCGATAAAGAGAATGTAGCTTTTTTTACCGTCCCGATTGTTAAATTTTCGGAAGTAGCAGAGGTAATAAAAAATTTGATACAAGTTTCTCCGGATTTGAAAACAATATATTGGGGAATGTTTTTTGATGATTTTTGGAATGAAGACATACAAGACTCGGATAAAAATGTATTGCCGGATACTTTTTCAAAAAATCTTGAATTACAAGACTTCGTAAATTTGTTTTTTTCGTACAATACGACGAAATACAGTCTTGAAACCGTTAAAAATTCAATGACCGAACAGGATGTAAAATACATTTATCCTTATCGTGAAATTGCTTTTAAACATTATGATACCGGTTTTTCTTTGAAAGCTTTAAAAGAAATATCCGAAGTTTGTGATTTCGCAAAACAACATAATATAAATTTGGTTTTGTATTATTCTCCTATTCACGTGACGAAAAAAATGCATATTTATTCTAAAGGTCAATGGCAAAATTTTCAAAAAACGAAGTTAGAATTGGCTAAGATTGCTGATTTTTATGATTATTCTTTGTTTAATGAGTATAATTCCGGTCTTTTAGATGCGAATAGCAAGTATTATACGGATAATGTTCACTTTTCGGTTGAATATAATGATATTATCGTAAATGATATTCTTTCCGATAATAAACAAATCGGTGTTCTCATAACAAAGGATAATGTTGAAAATGTGACCGCAAAAGATTCTTTGGCGTTGAAAGATTATATCGAAAAACATAAATCTCTTTATACTGAAATTAAAAATTTAACTGATGAAGACAGATTTGTAAGAATAAAAAAAGAAATATAATTTTTTAGTTTGGAATTTTAAAAGCCCTAAAATTGATTTTTCGTCTAAGTTTAGGGCTTTTTTCGTTTTGTTTTTTTATTTTACTTCAAGATATTTTGTGTCTTTTACTTTTAGTGCAAAATAGGGAACC
>CAZOGS010000020.1:7261-13911 GCA_964579375.1 uncultured Muribaculaceae bacterium | reverse complement strand
AAACAGGTTCTTCAGATGTTGATGTCATAAGAATAATTTCATCTCCTGTTTTTGTTAAAAGTTTTACAGCATAATCATCTCTGTTTTCGTAATAAACGGGAATGACTTGAGATGCAAATTTCTTTTGATTGCTCGTTGTTCCAAACATTTTGTATGTTTCTTTTGTGGTTTTGTCAGCTAAAAACGGAGCAGGAGCAAGCTCTTCAAAAACTTTCGGAAAGAAAATATCTTTCTTGAACATGCAGTATAAAACTTTGTGAATACCGTCATCACGTTTCATCCAATTTATACTGTCAAGAAGCTGACTTTTTTCGTTAAATTGCTTTTTGATTGATTTTTCGATTGTCTTTTTAGTTTTGACGGTTTGAGGAGCTACCGTTTTGTAGTAATCTTTTGGAGAAAGCATGCTTTCTTCCAAACGACGTTGGTTTAAATTTTCGACTATTTTGGGATTTTCGCCGACAAATTCAACTTTCCCACCAACTACTTTATCCGTAAAATCATTCCATATCAACTGAAAAGCAGGTGTGAAAATGTCTTCAAACGGGGTATAATCTGTGTTAACAACCGTTTTCTCTTCTGTTTTGTTCGCTTGCGATGCTTGTACTTTGTTGTTGTCTGTAAAATTATTGAACATCAAAAATACGGCAAGTGCACAAATGATTACGGCTGAAAAAGAATATATAGCTTTTTTCATACAATCTCCTTAATTTTTGCTAAACCAAGGAACAACAGATTTTGACTTGTGTCTGTTTGCAATTCCTGTTTTGTAATAATGTCTGAAATTTTTGTTTATATCTTCGTTAATTCGATTAATTTCCGCTTCAACCTTAAGACGAATTTCTTCCATCATTTCATCATCTGCATCCTCAGGAACCTCAATGGGTTCGCCATATAAAGCAACTGATTGACAATAAATAACAGGAACTTGTAATTTATCCCAAGAATTTACGGTAATGGTAATCCAATCAGTCGTTTTCCAAGCCATAGGAACAATCTTTGCTCCGCCTAATTTTGCAATTTCAACACAACCTTTTTTTACAACACCGACAGGACCTCTCGGGCCGTCAACAGCAAGATAAGCAGATGCACCGTTTTTGACTTTTTCAATCATTTCTAATGCAGCAGTCGCTCCGCCTCTTTTTGAAGAACCACGAATTGCGTTAATTCCGACTCTTCCTCCTGCTTCCGCAACAATGTCACCATCTCTTGAACCGCTAATCATATAATATACATTTTCACGGTTTAAAATCGAATAAGAACCGCATAATTGGGAATGCCAACTTGCAAAAACATACTTATTACCCTCTGACATATCAGGATGGTTTACATTTTTAAAAACACAAAGATAAGAATTTACTAAAAAGAAAATTTGCCCCAAAAATGAACTTATTCTTGAAATAATATACTTTTTTAATGACTCATTTTTAGATTTTTTCTTTGCCATAAACCCTTATCCTTATACTTTTTATTAATAAAAAAGCGGCAAGGCATAACTGTCTTGCCGCAAAAATTTGCTGAACTATGCGTTCAAATATGCTTTTACTTCGTTGGGAAGGTTTTTAGCATCCAATTTGATGCCGGGTCCCATCGTAGTAGTTAAGTAAACTGATTTGAGGTATGTACCTTTTGCAGCTGACGGCTTAGCTTTAATAATAGCTTCAGCGAAAGTTACAAAGTTCTTCATCAAATCTTCAGTCGAGAATTGTGCTTTTCCAACGGGGCAGTGAATCATACCTTGCTTATCAGCACGGAATTCAACTTTACCTGCTTTAGCATCTTTAACTGCTTTAGCAACATCCATTGTAACAGTACCTGTTTTCGGGTTCGGCATCAAGCCTTTAGGACCCAAAACACGACCTAATTTACCTAACATAGGCATGCAATCGGGAGTTGCAATCAATGTATCAAATTCAAACCAACCGCCTGAAATTTTTTCAATGATTTCTTCTGCTCCTGCTTCATCTGCTCCTGCATCTTTTGCTTCGTTAACCTTTGCACCCTTTGCAATAACGCAAACACGAACCGTCTTACCCAAACCTGCAGGAAGTACAACAGTACTTCTGATTTGTTGGTCAGCGTGTTTAACATCAATACCTAAGCGCATGTGACATTCAACCGTTTCGTTGAATTTGGAAACTTCAGCAGATACCTTTTGAAGCATCTTAATCGCTTCAATCGCTGATGAAGGTTGTACAAAGTCTTGCATTAACTCTTGTATTTTTTGTTGTTTTTTTGTTAATTTTGACATTTTAATCTCCTTTCGCGGTACAAACGGGAGTCACCCCTTCCGCTTATTAATCAACTACGGTTACACCCATTGCCTTGCAAGAGCCTTTAATCATTTCAACTGCTGCTTCAAGTGTGGTTGCGTTTAAGTCATCCATCTTGATTTTAGCAATGTCTTCTAATTGTGCTCTTGTAATTTGACCTACTTTTACTTTGTTAGGTGTAGCAGAACCGCTTTGAAGGTTGATTGCTTTCTTAATAAGAACTGCTGCCGGAGGTGATTTTGTTACAAATGAGAATGATCTGTCTTCGTAAACATCAATAACTACCGGAATGATGTAGCCTGCTTGAGATTCTGTTTTAGCGTTGAATTGCTTACAGAATTCCATAATGTTAACACCGTGTTGACCTAATGCCGGACCTACCGGAGGTGACGGGTTAGCCTTGCCGGCTTGAATTTGTAGTTTGATTTTTCCTACTACTTTTTTTGCCATGTTTTCTCCTTTCGCGGTACAAACGGGTCTGACCCCTTCCGCTTATTTTTATGCAACCTTTCGGTTATACTTTTTGAATTTGTTTGTATTCAAGTTCAACAGGGGTTTCTCTGCCGAAAATGGATACTGTTGCTCTGAGTTTTGATTTATCCGGATAAACTTCCGTGATAATTCCGTCAAAGTCTGAGAACGGTCCTGATATAATCTTAACTTTATCTCCAACTTTAACATCAAGCTCAACTTTTGCAACCGTTGTTTGTGTTTTGTATAAGATTTTCTTAATTTCGCTTTCCTTTACGGGAATAGGTTTAAGTCTTTTTGAATTTTCTTTTGCTCCCGCACTGATGAATTTTGTAACACCTGCCGTGTGTCTTACAACATACCAGCTGTCTTCGTCCAAAATCATTTCAACAAGAACATATCCGGGATAAATTTTCTCTTCACGTTCTGTTTTCTTTCCGTCTTTAATCTTCGTAACGGGCTTTTGCGGAACTTCTACACGGAAAATCTTTTCTCCCATGTTCATATATTCAATACGCTTTTCAAGGTTTGTTTTTACCTTGTTTTCATAGCCAGAATATGTGTGAACAACATACCATCTCTTTTTAGGAGTTTTATCTTTCTTTTCCGCTACGGGTTCAACGATTTCACTATTTAATTGATTTTCGTTATTTTCAGTAGTCATTTCTTCTAAATCCTGTCTTCTAACTCGGAACTATACCTTCGGAATAAAATCCAAAAGCCATTTGAACAACAAATCAAGCGACAAAATCATAACCGTGAAAATCGTCGTAACAATAATAACTTGAATTGTTTCCGAAACAACTTGTTGTTTCGACGGCCAAGTTATTTTGCCCCACTCGGACTTAACACCTTTTAAATACACTTTTAGATTTTCGGTAAAATTACCGTTGGATGATTCTGCCATTGTTCCTCTTTTTCTATAAATCGCGCCCTGAAGGACTCGAACCCTCGACATCCGGTTTTGGAGACCGACGTTCTACCAACTGAACTAAGGACGCTCTCTATAAATAAACTTATTTTGTTTCCTTGTGAGTTGTGTGCTTTTTGCATCTCGGGCAATACTTGTTAAGTTCAAGTCTTTCCTTGATGTTCTTCTTATTTTTAGTAGTGGTGTAATTTCTTTCTTTGCATTCTTCACATGCCATTACTACCATTTTATCTACTTTTCCTTTGATACCCATAATTTCACCTTCTGTGTTCTTTTCTTATACAAGACATACCAAATCTATAGAATATTTCTATTCTACTCAAAAAAGATTTCTTGTATGTAAATCATAAAACAAACATGGATTTTGTCAAAGCCCTCTTTTCCAAACTTTAAGAAAATTTAAAAGTAAATCCATCCTTATAAAATTTTTTTGTCTTGACAAAATCCTTTTAAAAATATAATATAGGGATAGGGGGTATAGGTATATGTCGATTTGCAGAACCGAAGAAGAAAACGCAAGTTTAATAAGACGATTAACTCGTATTGAAGGGCAGATAAGGGGTATTTCCAAGATGATAGAAGATGACAGGGAGTGTATGGAAATTTTGCCGCAAATTATGTCTGTATCATCGGCACTTCGCAGTGTTTGGGAAATAATTGCTGCTTCTCATTTAGAAGAATGTTTGGCGAATGCGGACGAGTTGGAGCGGCATGAAGTTGTTGAAAAGATTGTCAAAAACATAAAGGAGCTTAAGTAATGGGGCATTCACATTGTCATAATCATCATGATGATATAAACGATGAAAACGCAAAAAAGACGCTTGCTGTTATCGTGATAACGGTAATAACGATGGTTGCGGAAATTGTGTTTGGTCATTTGAGCAATTCAATGGCACTTTTATCTGACGGTTGGCATATGGGAACGCATGCTCTTGCCTTGTCGGTGACATTTATTGCTTTTCTTGTAATAAAGAAATTTAAAAATTCTTCAATTTTTCCTAACGGCACCGGAAAAATTTCACCCTTTGCAGGATTTATAAGTGCACTGTTTCTTGCGGTAACGGGGATTTTTGTTTTAGCGGAGTCGACAATGCGATTTTTCAATCCTTTGGAAATAGGCTTTAATACCGCAATATCGGTTGCTGTAATCGGATTGGTCGTAAACGGGGCATGTCTTTTGGTTATGCACTCAAAGGGCAGTGAAAACGATTACAATTACAAGGCGGCATATTTGCACATTTTAACGGATGCTTTGACCTCTGTTTTTGCGATTATTGCTTTATTTGCGGGAAAATATTTCGGACTGTACTTCTTAGACCCCGTGATGGGATTGTTGGGCGGTTACTTGATTTTGAAGTGGTCAATTTGCCTTATCAAGGAAACTTCGATTATTTTGCTTGATATGAAAAATAACCATGGACATTCTCATCCGGACGAGCACAATCATTGTTTTTCACACTAATTTGGTCTTTTATTTATTAAAGAAGTCGACAAAAATTTTGCCGCTTCTTTTTTGTTTTTTATAGCCTTCAATATCAGAGAAGTTAGTTTCTTTGATTTCTTGTTCCGTTAATAAGTAATCTGATTTTGTATATAATAAATCGATGAATTTTTGTCTGCAATCTTCAAAGGAGTCATTTTCTTTACAAACAAATTCTAATTTATATTCATTTTCATTTCCGCCGTACCAATATTTCAGATAATAAATTGCGTTTGCGTCGACGGTTGAATAGTTCGGATAAAATGCCCAAATAACGTTGTGGTCTTTTCCGTAAACGTCATATGCTTTTTCTGTCATGTACAAATTTTCTTTATTTACGTTTGCTTCAAAACTACTAATTTCCGTATTGAGGTAACCTTTTTGAAAGAAAAAAGCTGTCAAAACCGTCAAAAATAGGGCGAGTATAATTCTTACGATATTTTTATATTTTTTTGCGGGATAACAGAAAAGAAACCCGATATTTGAAAACAGCAGGTATGAAAATATTGTTTTTGTTAAGTAAATGATGCCGCTGTGTTGGGAAATTTCGAGGTGTTCTCCGCAAATACCTATTATCACAAAGTTAAAGATTAAGATTGAAAATAATCCGGAAAATGTAATAATGGAGAGTCTTTTCATCATATCTTTATTATCGGACATGAAGAAATTTATTAAGGGAAAAATCAATATAAACAAAATTTGCCATATATTGTTTTTGACAACTTCTTCAAAGAAATATTTAAATGCCGGTGAAATATAAAACGCCAAATTTGATTGGTCGTGGAGTGTGTTCAACCAATCATTCCAACTCGTCGTTAAAAACAGAATACAGTTCATCAAAATCGAATACAGTAAAAAATACCAAATTTTATTGGTTTTGAATTGTATTTTAAATATTAATTTATGCAAAATCAAACCGAATATTAAAGAGCCGCAAAACACAAAACGAAGGAGTTCATGACTTATTCCCGTTAAGAAAATTAAAATTAATATTGCAAAGATGGAAAAGTTAATTTTCCGTTTCCCGGGGGGGGGGGGGTATAATTTCCCCCGTTGTTACATAATTTTTTTCAAGAATTATGAACAATAAAAGAGGAAATATGCAATTTAAAATATAGCAAAAGAACCATGCATCGTTAAAAAGAACCCACATAAAGCCTGATGTTTGAAGGTTATTCATTATAAAAGGAAAAACGATAAAAAACGTTATTAAAAAAGAGAACCGATATTTGAAATACTTTGCTATATTAAGAGAAAGTATTGAAATATATGCGTAAAAAATTAAAAATAAAGCGATGTTGCCATAGTTAAGGTAAAAATCTTGCGGGTGATTATTTGTATAAATCGGCAAAATTCTTGAAAACAAGTGGAGAAAGAAAGATACTAAAAACCAAGAATGGTCTGATGATAAAAATATCTTGAAAAAATAGTCAGTGGTTTTTTCAACAGGCAGATAGGCAATGAACGGCATGAATAACGTTTCTGATGAAATTAC
>CAZOGS010000020.1:0-7161 GCA_964579375.1 uncultured Muribaculaceae bacterium | reverse complement strand
AAGCACTAAAATAACAGGAATTACAAATTTGTTTATAACCTTTTTCATTGCAAAAACTTTTTTAAATTACTCAATTAAATTCTACAACATTGCCGTAATATTAATTCTCTCTGAAAATAATATTTAACAAATCTTAATATTTTGCTAAAAAAGGCAAATTTAATTTTTTAGGGTTATTAACATGGCAGAAGTGTGTTTTTAGTTTAAAAGAAAGTGTGTAGAAAATGGCTATTGCCCCTATTTCAGCAGTATTATCAGCTAATTATGTTCAACCGGAACAAAAAGTTGCAACAGATAAAAAAGCAGCTCCTCAAGCTGTTCAACCTCAATTACCTCAAGCAAATTCAGGAGAAGCTCTTCGTTCATATTTTATGGGCGGAAACGCAGTATCATTTGGTTTTAACTGTTCAACGGGTAAATTTGTAACGAAGCAAATTCAAGATGTTCCTTGCTGCTGCTGTGGTGGCAGAATGATTTTGCAAAAGGATCTTAACAATGTTGCAAGAAGCTTTTCAAAGAACAGCGGTCAAAAATTAGCCGATAAAATCAACAATGATAAAGATTATTTCAGAAGCAACCAAGGCACAATCGCAGGCATGATTGCAATTGAAGCGGCAAAAAATCCGAAATTGGATGCAAAAGGAGCTGTACAAGAAATCGGAAAAGATTTTAACGGTAAACTTCAAAACTATTGCCATGGTGTTTTAGACAGAACAAATGAAATTGCAAAAGCAAATTTAGGCGAAGACAATGCTGTTTCAAAATTGATTGAAAGAGAACAAGAAAAAGTTTCAGAAGGTAAAATCGACAGAATTGCTTTCACTGAAAAATTAGTTGGAATGCAAGAAAGAGGCGATATTGATCCCGTAAGCTATGATATGATTATCAACTCTGCAATGGAGCTTCCTCAAAATGCCGAAAGAGCAATGAAGCACTTCAACAAAATCCAAGGAAAAGACAACGGCGGTATTTTCCACGAATTGTTAAAAGAATCAACACAAACTATTGAACACGTTCATCCTCATTCATTGGGCGGCAAAAACGATACTGACAACTACCTTGCAGAATGCGGCGAATGCAACCACCCGAGAGGAAATATGTCTTACCTCAAATGGCTTGAAGTTCACCCTGAATACCCCGTAAACGCTCAAAAACACATTGAATGGTTCCAACAACAAATCGTTGACGGCAAAATTGACCACAAATATGACGATTACGGCACAAGAATTAAGGAAACTCTTTCAAAAGAATCCGGCGGAAGAATGGAACTTAAAGTTCTTGATAAAAATAAAATCAATGAACTCAGAAACCAAGCAAGACACGGTAAAATTGTAAACGTTTCCGAAGAAATTAAGAAACAAGAAGAAGAAAAAGAATACAAAAGAAAATAAAAGCTGAAAAATAAAAACACAAATACACACTATTTTAATCGCCGATTTAATTGCTTAAATCGGTGATTTTTTGTATAATAAATCAAGATTGAAAAAGGATTGTATATGGACGATTTTGAACCTATTGAAGAGCACAAGGATTTTAATAATATCAAGTTTAATCAAGAAAATTTTCAACCTCTGCAAAATTCAGAGCAAAAAGATGCTTTTGAAGTTTTTGAACCGCAAGGAGATTTTAATGAAGCAGACAATTTTGAAGCCGTAGAGTCATCGCAAAATCAATTTGATAATTTTGACGGTTTCGACGGTTTTTCAAATTTTGAAGGTGAGCAAGCCGGAAATCAAAATTTTGACCCTGAATACAATGATGACGGATTTGAGTCATATCAAAATTTTGACGAAGATAAAAATTATTCCGACAGCTTTGAACAGTTTTCTGGGATAAATGAACCGGAACAAAGTCATTTTCAATCTTTTCAAACTTTTGAAACAATAAACGAGTCTGATTATGTCGATGGTCAACAGCAAGAAAAAGAATCGGACAAATCCTTTAATGAAGAAGAAATGACGACAGATGCGGAAGTCGTCAATGAAGAAGAGGAAGAAAAAGACAATAACTATGCCACAAAAATCGGTTTGGTCATAACTGTTTTGATTTTGGCGGGTTTTTCGTTTATCCTTTTCCACGGATTAGCAGAAAAAAACAAGAAATATAAAGAGGTTGTTGTCGAACGTCCTGCACCGACAAACAGGGTGGACGATTTGCATATTATTCCTAATTCATCCGTGTTCAAAGAGGGTGAACGTTTTAAATTTGATATTTCACGGGATGTTTTTGTAGAGGGTGAATTAAGCGAGGTTATTTTATCGTTTAAAATTCCCGAAGATATTCCTTACAAACAAAAAATTGACGGTTTGATTGTTGTTCCGACACCTGAAAAGTTTGAAAAAGAGGATGACGGTACTTATGCTTACGTGCGGGTTATAAAACCGAGAGGAAGTATACAGCTTCACGTTTCGGGTTTTGCGACGATAAACAATTATACTCTTGAAAAGGCTGAAAAGTTAGGTAAAAACTTTGACGGAGTTCTTTCTGAAGAAGCCAAGAAAAAATATCTCAGCCCCGAAAAGAATATTGAATCGAACAGCGATGTTATAAGAACCGCTTCAGCAAAATTTATTCCGAGGGCAATGAATGAGATTGATACCGTTAAAAATATTTTTGACTTCGTTGTTGTCATGTTGAGATATGATGAAAAAAATATCGGAAAGGTCAGAGGTGCCTTGACTGCCTTAAGGCAAAAAACAGGTGCTTGCAATGAATTTGCGGATTTAATGGTTGCTCTTTGCCGAACAAAAGGTATTCCCGCAAGAGTTCAATACGGATTTGATATTCCTTTCTCAAATTTGCAACGGCTTTCGAATAACGGGCATGCTTGGGCGGAAGTTTGGTTTCCTGAGTATGGTTGGGTTCTTTTTGACCCGACAAACAAAGTTTCACCCTCTTTAATTCAAGATGCAAATGATTTGAAAGTTACTCCTTATGAGCTTTTTGCGTATGCTTTTCAAAATCGTATTTATCTGACGGTTGATATGAACGAAATTCATATGCACTACAAGGGTAACGGAACGATTAGAAGTGAAAATTTACACGTAAAATTTATGAAAGCAAAATGAGAAAATTAAGTGCATAACGTGAAAAGAGGTTCGTAATGAGCCTCTTTTTTTGCAATTCTTTTATAGTATCCGAAGGAATTGGATGTTTACTGAGCAATTTTGCCTATGTTTATGCGGCTGTAACCGTTTCGTGTTCTTTTTTAATTGCTTCAATTAATCCCGGTACTTTAATTTTTTCTGCATCTTCAATAATTGATTGATAAGTTTTTTCGATTTTATCGAGAATTTCCGCTCTTTCTGCACCCTTAGATTGCGTTAGAGTGTTTTTAAGGAAGTTTACGTAAGTTCTGTACAATTCAATTTGTGCAAGGTCGAGCCCGAATTGTTTCGCAATCAGCATACCTTTTTCAAGGTACATTTTTGCGGCACTTGCATCACCTTTTGCAAGATTGATTTCCGCAACCAATTTTTGGAGGTATACCGCAACGTGATATTGTGAGAATTTCGGGTTTTGTGCAACTTCTAATGCTTTCATTGCAACGTGTTCAGCACTTTCCACTCCCGAAATTGCAAGAGCATTTTTTGCTATAAATAACCACGAAATTAAAGCACCCGTAACAATTTTTTCCTGTGCATAGTAAGTTAATTCTTCGTCAAAAATGTTGTTAGCCTTAACGTATTCACCTTCCGAATATGTCAACCATGCCAACATCAATTTATAAATATGCTTACCGGTTTTGTCATTGGTGTTTTCCGCATATTTCGCAAATTCAAACAAAATTTCCCTCAATCCGTCCGTGACATTTGAGAATACTAAATTTAAAGCAAAAATAAGATTTCTTTCATTAATAAATTTAGGATTATCGTATTCCGGAAGCTGTTCAATCGATTTCAAAAGATTGACGGAGTCTTGAATTTTTCCGATTACCGTTAGGGCGAAAGCTTTTGCCAAAGTTAATTTAATCGTGTAAATGTTGTCTTCAATGTTGTTCATTTGCAAAATTTCAGTCGTATTATCAACTATTTCAACTGATTTTGAATTTCCTTGAAGAGCGTAAAGTTTGATTAGAGCAATTGATGCATCGAACCAAGCCGTGAATAATCTTTGTGAAAATTCGGGATCGTTATTTTTTGCCAATTCTTCTTCTAAGATAGGTATAATATCGTTATTTGCAAGGTTTATACCCTCTTCACAATTACCTGCGTTAAAGAGTGCCGTTAATTTTCTTGATAAAATCAAAGCTTTATCTAACGCTGAAATTTCATCGCCTGCAACATTCAAAATCATATCGACTGTTTCGCATACACCGTTGTTATCAGAAATTTCATAACAAATTTTTATCATGTAACTGCATAAGTCAATCATTTTAACGGCATCTGCGTTTTCTCTTGCCGTAACAATCGGTGCAGTGAGGTATTTCTTCGCTTTTTCAGGCTCTGTCTTGTAAATAAGCTTTGCAATTTTTTCGAGAGCTTGTTGTTGCAATTTCGAAATTTCTTCCGCCTCTTCGCTATATCCCGAACAAATAAGGAATTGTTCAAGAGCGAGTGCGTAAACATATGTATCGCCCAAATATCCGCAAAGGCTTGAAACATCAATCCACGCTTGCGTTGCCGTACCGGCTTCGTCACGATATTTTGCGACGGAAGCTTTTATAATCGGGTTGGAAAGAGCGTATTTGCCCAAAATATAGTAAACTTTTTTGCAAATTACGCTAAATCTCGGGTCATTGTGAGCTTCTTCAAAAATTACCGCCCAAGACGTCATGTTCTTGAAGCTGAATTCATATTCCGAACAAGGTTGGATAAACATTAAATCAACTAACTTTTGCAACAATTCGGTTGTTTGTTCTTCTGTAATGTCCGCAACTGCCGCAAACGCTGATTTGTCAAACTTATATCCGATTATTGCAGCCGTCATAAGTGCATCTTTTAAGTCAGCTGAACTTAATGCTTTAAATCTTAAACTTATAATTTCTTCGATATTTTTCGGCAAGAACGGCAACGGCTCATCTTCTTTGAAACTCATTGAATTATTATTGATAAACATATATCCGATATCAAATAACAACGCAAGGAACTGTTCCGTGAAGAATATATTTCCCTTACCTTTTTCATTAATTGCAAAATTTACGGCAGTCGGTACCTGCTGAGTATTTGCAAAATTTTTGATTAACGCTTGCGTATTTTCTTCCGACAGATTGTTCAAACACATCGTCGTAAAAATATCTTGTTGAGCAATGTCTTTATCAAAGTATAACTTAGCTGGTTTTCTTTCCCGATAAGTTATGAAAAGTTTTGTATTGTTGTTGATGATTTGTTTTCTTATCAAGTTTTCAATAAACTCAAAAGATGCAGTATCAATATAATCAAAATCATCAATTATAAACGCTGTTTGATTTTTTGTTGTTACGGAAGTGAAAATCTTTTCAAGCAAAGCGTATGTGATATTTCTGTTATCGATAATGTTGTCGAAATTAGCGTGCATTGTCGGATAAAGGAAATTCATGAAGTTTGTGATTTCAACATCGTTCAAATCTTCGAAATTTTGTACGAAAAGCTGTTTCGTTTCATCGCTGAAAAATCCTTGAGCATCCGGATGTAAATCAGGTAATGTTAACAATTTCAAAAGACAATCTCTTATACAACCAAACGGGGAAACCTTTATCAATTCAGAACATTCTGCGATTATCGGTACAATTCCTTTTTGGTTTAAAGAGTCTGTAAATGTTCTTAAAACAGTCGATTTTCCCATGCCTTCTTCGGCACAAATGGCTGCAATTACGGCATTATTCGGTGTTTGAATGATATTCGATAATTGTTCGAGTAGCAGTTGTGCGTCATCGAAAAATACAATGTTTTGTAATTCGTCATCATCCTCAATTTCAACGCTATTTTCACTTTGTGCAATCAATTCATCGACAGAAATCTCCGGCAAATCATCTTCTTCGAAATCTTCAACTGCATCTGTTTCTTCGTCATCTTCAATTTCTTCGACTTCTTCTGCCTCTTCTTCTAAACCTTCTTCATCGGTTATATCGCTTGCGGGAATGATATTTCCGTCTTCATCAACATATTCTTCTTCGTAGGTAACTTCCTCAATTTCTTCTTCCGTTGTTTCGTCTGAATATTCGTCAATATCAGTATATTCAACGGTTCCTTCTGTTTGTGTCAAATCTTGATTTTCGTTATTCTCTTCAGGGATAATAACTGTTTCTGCTTCTTCGGGAAGAATTTCTTTTGTTACTTGAGAAACGGTAGGTTTTTCAATTTTGTTTTCCGATTTTTGAAAGTTATTTGCACCGGAAATTTTTGTATTGTCAGAGAAAGCGGTAGAACGATTTTTTGCAAAAGTCAGAACTTCTTCTTCAAAAGAAGTGTGGCACTTTCTGCATTCTTTCGCATCGGGAAAGTTTGCACTGCCGCACTCTTCACAGTATTTTAGCAAAATTGTACCGCAATTAACACAACTATCCAAACCGAAAAGATTTGCCGTATTACAAGTCGGACAAACAACTTGCAAACGCATATTGCAATGCGGACATCTGATTGCATTGCTATCAACCGGTTTTTTACATTTCGGACAATATTTTTGTGTCATGTTATTCTCTATGTGTCAATTCTGAATTTGATTAATTTGGAAAGCTCGAGGAGTCTTTTGCTGACTTCTGATTGAGAAATATTCAATAAAGAGCTTATTTCTCTTTGCTTCATTCCTTTTACGTATCTTGCTTGATATATTTCAAGGTAGCACTTTCCGGGGTTGTCGCTGTGAACAACACAAACTGCATCGGCAATTCTTTGAAGCAAATCTTTTTTTATGAGCTTGTCTTCTATGCCGATTTTCGGATCTTCAATATCGTAAGTGTATTTTTTAGAGGACGGTTCTTTGTAAACAACCGTTTCTTGTACGGGTTCGTATACTTCGGGAACGGAAAAACGTTCTTCTTCAAGAGAAAGCTCTCTGTGTCGTTCGTATCTTCCCTTTGCATTTCGCTTTAATCTTCCGGAATCCTTTAAAACACTTATAATAGACGTGTTAACAACTTTTTGAACGTAACTTTCAACTTTTTGTATTGAGGAATTGCTGTTAAAAACAATATACGACTTTTGGAAGGCTTCATTGCAGAAGTCTTCCAACAAATCTTCATTT
>CAZOGS010000019.1:12241-16813 GCA_964579375.1 uncultured Muribaculaceae bacterium | reverse complement strand
TTAGGTACAAAAATTGTCAGCAACGAAGCTCACTATGCTTACCATTTTGCAATCAATCCCGATGCTTATGCCGAGTATGTTGAAATGGGTGTGACTGACGGTTATACCGAAGAAGATTATCAAAAATTTAAAGAAGCGGCTTTGACATCGGCAACTTCTTTCAATACAAACAGTAAAGTCGGTTGCGAAAACGAACTTGCGGTTTTTGTCGAAACAGATAAAAATACCTATCTCCCCGATTTGGCTCAGTACGTTTTCTTCGAAAAATCCGATGTTGAAGGCGAAAAGGATACAATCGAACTTAAGTTTGATAAAATTTTGAACGACATTAAAGAAAAAATACAATCTGTTGAAATTTACTATAACCCTTATACGACAAACATTGTAGCTGATATTGCAAATGCAAAAATGTTGAACATTTTTACGCAGGATGAGGTTTAATAATGTTAGCCTTAAAGTTTAATTTAAGCGGAAAAACGGCAATATTTAAACGTCCCGATGTGAACGTCCATTGTCTTTTTACATATTCTCATATCCATAAGCCCTCACTTCTCGGGCTTTTGGGTGCGATTTGCGGATTTGGCGGTTACAACCAACAAAAAGCATATAATGACAAATGCCTTGCAGAAAAAAGACCTGCCGACATCCTTGAATACCCTGAATTTTATACGAAATTAAAGGATATTAAGGTCGCAATAATTCCGAAAGAACCTACTTTTATCACGAAAAAACAAAACTTTAATAACAGTGTCGGATATGCTTCAAAAGAAGAGGGCGGAAACCTCGTCGTTACCGAACAATGGCTTGAAAATCCGAGTTGGGAAATATATATCTTGCTCGACGGAAGCGATGTGACGGAAGAATTAAAACGTCGTTTTTTAAATAGGGAATTTGTGTACATTCCGTATTTGGGTAAAAATGACCATTTTGCCAATATAACCGATATTGAGGTTGTTGAAATGAAAAATGTTCAAGATTGTAAAAAAGTCCATTCGTTGATTTTTAACAGTAAAATTGAGAAAATGGAACAAAATAACGATGATTGGGAAAACGAAGAATTGACTTTCAAATACGCTGAACGACTTCCTGTTGCTCTCGATAAGGAAGATAATTTGTATCAACTTAAAAAATTTGTTTTTACAAATCAAAAATTAACTTTAAACGATTTTGAACAAATATATTCTTGCTACGGCAAAAATATAGCATTCTTTTAGGAAAAAATATGCCGATTTCAGATTATTTAAAAGACGACAAAAAATATTTTGCTCATAAAGACGGAAAATCTAAAGAGGGTGTTCCGAAAAAGCCTGAAACGATTGAAGAACACTCGTCTTTAGCTCTTTCTTATGCAAAAAAAATTATTGAAGTTCAACATCTTGAGCCCGTTATGGAAAAGTTAGGAGAACGGTTTTTTGAAAAAAAATCCGAAGGATTTAAGCTTTGGGAAGAAATGTTCATTGATGCAATATATTTGCACGATTTGGGAAAAGCAAATGTAAATTTTCAGTCCAAAAAGATGAACAATTCTTGTTTTGTTAAAACTCAAAATCAAAATGCCGAACATTCACTGTCGTCTGCGAGTTTATATTTCAGTAAATATTTTAATATTATTAAAAACAGATGTGACAAAAATTGTTTTTTACCTTTTTTGATGATTAATTCTTATATAATCAGCCGTCATCACGGATATTTAAAAAAATTCGAAGATTTTTTGGAACAATTTTGGGATAGCGATAATTTTTATGCTATATTTTCACCTTTATTAAAAGATATTTCCATAGATTTTTCAATAATGAACAAAGAAAATTCTTTAAAAAATTTGAAAGGGTTTGCTGAAGATAAAATATCCGATGATGAAAAGAACGAAAACTACAAGACCCTCGACTTATACATTTACGCAAAGTTATTGTATTCCTTGCTTGTGTCGTCTGATTTTTATTCGACGTCAGAGTATAAGAAAGGGTTTTTAGCGGAAAAGCCCGAAGACTTTGGCGTTATAACGGATGTGAATAAGTTTTTAAAGCCATTTTCGGAAACCGAAATATATAAGAATATCCGAGAATACTCAAAGAACAGAAAACAAAGCGATTTTGCCGATATTAACGAGGTTAGAAGCGAGATGTTTTTGGAATCCGAAGAAAATTTATTGAAACATCTTGATAAAAATCTTTTCTACCTTGAAGCACCGACCGGTAGCGGAAAAACTAATACCGCAATTAATTTGTCCTTGCAACTCGTTAAAAATTGCGAAAATATCAATAAAATTTTTTATGTTTTTCCTTTTAACACTCTTGTTGAACAGACAAAAAACACCCTTTTGAAATCTTTTGGAGAAGATGTTTCGGTCGGAAATGAAATCGGTGTGATAAATTCAATTACTCCGATTTATGAAGAGGATGAAAGAACAGGCAAAGCAATATTGAACGGAAAAGAATGCAAATCTGATGTCAATTATAATGACATTTTGTTGGGTCGTCAGTTTTTGCACTATCCGATTGTGGTTACAACTCACGTAAAATTGTTCGATTGGTTGTTCGGAGTGGGACGGGAAGCTCATTTCCCGCTTTGTCAGCTTGCGAATAGTGTCGTTATTCTTGATGAAATTCAATCTTATAAAAATTCTATTTGGAAAGAAATTGCGATTTTTCTGAACAGATTTTCGGAAATTTTGAACATAAAAATAATTATTATGTCCGCAACTTTGCCCAAAATAGGGAAACTTATTTCTCAAGATGAAAATGATATTTCTCAAAATCTTTTCCAAGATTTGATATCGGACAGAAAGAAATATTTTGAATGTAAATGGTTCAAAGATAGGGTTATTCCTGATTTTTCTCTCCTTGATGAATTTAAGGAACTTGATGAAAAGGAGAAAATAAGTATTTTACAAGAACGTATTTTTGAGGCATATCAAAAAGGAAAAGATGTTTTAGTTGAATTTATTACAAAAAATCGTTCGCTTGAATTTTTTAACGGTTTTAAGGAAACTTACGGAGAAAAAATTCCGTCAAAATCCGTGCAGTTAATGAATGGCGATGATAATCTTTATACCCGAAAAAAGATTATTTCGGAAATAAAAAATCCGAATAGGGATTATAAAATGATTTTGTTCTCAACTCAGGTTATTGAAGCCGGTGTCGATATTGATTTTGATACGGGATTTAAGGATATTTCCATTCTTGATGCCGAGGAACAGTTTATGGGCAGAATTAATCGTTCCTGTAAAAAGCAAGGCTCTGTCGTTTATTTCTTTAAACTTGATAAGATGGAAAAAATTTATAAAGAAGATAAAAGAAATGAACTTACTCTCGAAAAAGAAGATGTTCGCAACTATCTTCTGTCCAAAGATTTTTCAAAATTTTATGTTGAGATTTTGAAAAAACTAAACTCTGAGGCAGTGAAAAATACAGATAAAAACCTCGATGATTTCAGGGAAAAATCTCTGCAGACGCTTGATTTTATTAAAATACAAGAACGGTTAAAGTTACTGAAAGATGATGAAAGTTATACGGTTTTTTTGAACAGAATTCTAAAAACGGAAGATGACGGAGAATTGGACGGAAAGGTAGTTTGGCAGGAATATAAAGATTTACTTGCCGATTACGATAAGGATTATGCGGAAAAACAAATCGAACTTTCAAAAATGAATCAAAAACTTTCTTATTTTACCTATTCCGTCAGAAAAATTAATCAGAGTTATAACGATATAATCGGCGATATTTATTATTTTGAGAACGGAGAAGATTTTTTGACAGAGGACGGAAAATTTAACAGAGAAAAATTCAAAGACGATAAAAAAGACTATGAATTCATTTAATTTTAGAGAGGAAAATTTAACGGGAACGATTATCAATTATTTTGTTCATTGTCGCCGTCAATGTTGGCTTTTTGCTCATAGGATAAACCTTGAAGATAATAGTGAACTCGTCAAAATCGGGAAGGCTGTTCATGAGGCAAAAGATACTCAAGAAATTGCCATTGATAATATTAAAATCGATAAAATTTCCGATGAATATTTGACTGAAATCAAAAAAAGCGATGCGGATTTGACGGCTTGCAGGTTTCAAATTCTTTTTTATCTGCAAAAACTTAAAAATAAAGGTGTTTACAGAAAAGGACGTTTGGAAATAGTTGAAAAGAAAAAAGGTACGAGAAAAACTCAGATTTATATTTTAGATGAAAAATCAGAAGAAGAGCTTGAAAAAGTAAAAAACGAAACGCTTGAATTAATCAATCAAGAAGACGTTCCACCTCCGGAAAACAGTAAAAAATGTTCAAAATGTGCTTATTTTTCATATTGTAATATTTAATTTTGAGAGGGCAAATGGCGACAAAATACTTAACAAGCAAGGGAAGCCTTGAGAGAAAAGATAATTCAATAAATTTTAAAAATGAGAAAGGCAATAACTATATTCCTATTGAAAATATTGATGAAATTTATTGCCTTGATGAAGTCAGTTTTAATACAAAATTAATTGATTTTTTATCAAAAAATGGAGTTACTTTGCACCTTTTTAATCATTATGAGGGCTATTCCGGTAGTTTTTATCCGAGAGATAAATATGTTAGCGG
>CAZOGS010000019.1:0-12141 GCA_964579375.1 uncultured Muribaculaceae bacterium | reverse complement strand
TTTAATTATTTTTTGCGGAGTGATTTTGTGATGAATAAACGGGTAAAACGACCGCCCGACAACCCGATTAACGCACTGATTTCTTTCGGAAATACTATTTTGTACACAAAAACAATCAGTCAAATTTATCAAACTCATTTAAATCAAACAATAAGTTTTTTGCACTCTGCAGGAGAGTCAAGATTTTCTCTAAGTCTTGATTTGAGTGAGGTTTTTAAGCCGATAATTGTTTATAAAACAATTTTTGACTGCATAAATAACAGGAAGTTGAATGTCGAAAAACATTTTGATAAAAAGTTGAATTACTGTTTGTTAAATGATACGGGAAGAAAGATATTCATTTCCGCTTTGGAAGAAAGATTTTCTCAAACTTATGAAAATAAAAAATTAAAGAGAAAAGTTTCTTTGCTTACCTCGATAAAATATGATGCTTACAAATTGATTAAAACGATACTTGAAGATGCGGAATTTGTTCCCTTTTCTTTGAAAACCAAACAATAACGGAAGAAAGGTGCTTTTGTGAATTGCAATTATGCCTTTGTTTTTTATGATATTGAAGAAAAAAGAGTGCAAAAAGTTTTTAAAATATGCAAAAAATATTTGACGCACTATCAATATTCTGTTTTTCGTGGCGAAATTTCACCGTCACAAGTTATAAAATTGGAAAAAGAATTGAAAAAAGTAATTAATCCGAAAGTGGATTTTGTGTGCTTTATATTGTTGCAAGGCGAATATATGTTTGAGGAAAGAACATTGGGTACGCAGCAAAAAGATGCCGAAAATCTTTTTTTATAAATTTTTTGTATGTTCTCTTTTTTCATTGTAAAATTTGAGTATGCAGGGACAAGTTATAAAGATTATTTCTGATTTTTATTATGCCGATACGAAAATCGGAATTGTTGAGTGTAAACTTCGTGAAATTTTGAAAAAAAAGTTTGAATCGGTAATTGTCGGTGATTATGTTGAATTAGATGCTTTGACACCTGATAAAAAACAAGCTTTTATTTCTAAAGTTTTGCCGAGAAAAAATTTCATTTCCCGCCCCAAAGTTGCAAATATTTCAAAAGCCATAATCGTATCAGCCATAAAAAATCCCGAGCTCGATTACGAACAATTAAATCGATATATTGCACTTTGTGAATACCATAATATCACTCCTGTTCTTTGTTTTAATAAGTGTGATTTAAACAAAGATGAACATTTAATATCGGAAATAAAAAGTATTTATAATCCTCTCGGTTATAATTTATTTTTCACCTCTGCAACATTACACATCGGAACAGATGTATTGAGTGAATTTATGCAGGATAATGTGTGTATTTTGTGCGGTTCATCGGGTGTGGGAAAAACGACATTAATTAATTACTTGACGGGCGGAGAACACAATCTCGCCACTAAAAATGTCAGCGAAAAAACAAAACGAGGGGTTCATACAACACGACATTGTCAAATTTATAAAATAGGAAATAACTCTTCCGTTGTGGATACTCCCGGATTTTCGAATGTTAAGTTTAATTTTTTGCTTCCCGTTGATGTGAAAAAACTTTTTAAAGAAATTAACGAATTAAGTACCTGCAAATTTAAAGACTGTATTCATATTCACGAAGCGGGCTGTAATGTGCTTGAAAATATTGATAAAATTTCTGCAACAAGGTATGAAAGCTATAAAAAATTTGTGGAAGAATCAAAAGAATATAAGCAAAAAATCAAAGAGCAAGGCACGAAAATTGAAAGTACTTCAAAATTTAATAAAGGAATTACTATGGCAAAATTGTCCGAAAACAAACGTGCCGCATCAAGAAGATTTGTAAAACAAAATACCGTAAAAAATGGGGTAACTGCTGATGAATAAACAAGAATATAAAGAACAGTATAATGTTTTGAAAAAAATTGTTGAAGAAAAATTGGACGAATATGTCCCTGTTCTTTATCCCGAAGAAATATACAATTCAATGAAATATTCTCTTAATGCAGGCGGGAAGAGGCTTCGCCCCGTAATGGTTCTTGAAACTTGTCGTATGATTTCCGGAAGTTATGAAAATGCAATTCCGACGGCTTGTGCAATCGAAATGTTACATACACAAAGCCTAATTCACGACGATTTGCCCTGTATGGATAATGATGATTACAGACGGGGAAAACTTACGAACCATAAAGCTTTTTCCGAAAGTACCTCTGTTCTTGCGGGGGATGCTCTTTTGAGTTTTGCTCCTAAACTTATAATTGACGAAACTCCTAAATCGGTTTCTGCGGAACAAATTTTGAACGTTATCAGAGAATTTTGTATCGGTGCGGGTGTGGACGGAATTATTTCGGGGCAAATCGTTGATATTGACTCGGAAAATAAAAAAATATCACACGAAACTCTCAATTTTATTCACGAATACAAAACCGCAAAATTGTTCGTTCTTGCAATAAAAGCAGGTGCAATTTTAGGCGGTGCTTCCGAGTCACAAATAAAAGCACTTGAAGAATTTGCGACAACTTACGGGCATGCTTTTCAAATTTATGATGATATTTTGGATGAAATTGCAACATTGGAAGAATTGGGCAAAACACCCGGAAAAGATGCAAACGCCCATAAAGCAACATATACATCGCATTTCGGACTTGAAAAAGCAAAAGAACAAGTACGCTTCCTTTGTGATAAATGTTGTGATATACTAATTTCAAACGGTTTAAAATCCCAAATTTTAGAGGGCATTTTAGCCGATATCGTTGAAAGGGTTTGTTAATGTTTTTGAATACAAGTGTTGAAATATTGTTTACGGCAATTGAAGCTGCGGTAATAGCTCAAGTGTTGAAGTTTTTGGGATATTTAATAACACATCAAAGTATTAACTTTAAAATTTTGACGACGACCGGCGGGATGCCGAGTTCTCATTCTGCAGGCGTTGTTGCACTTGCGACGATTGTCGGTTTGGTTTGCGGATTTGATTCCGTTGAATTTGCAATTTCAACAGGCTTTGCAATGGTTGTTATGTATGATGCCGCAGGTTTAAGACGTGCAGCGGGAAAAACGGCAGCTTGTTTAAACAAAATGATGGAAGAGTTCTACGAAGGTAAACCTCTTAACCCGCAAACAAAATTGAAAGAATTGTTGGGACACACTCCGTTTGAAGTTTTTGTCGGTGCTTTGTTAGGTATTGCAATTGCCTTTTTAAACCATTATATTCTTTTCTAAGATGATTACAGCTGATTTTAAAATTTTTAATGAATTTGAAGATTGTATAATTGTTGCGAAACAAACAGAGGAAGTCGTTTATCTTAATTATGCGGCAGAAAAGTTTTTCGGCTCTATCAGAAGCTTTTTCAAAATAAAAAATTATTTTTCGATTGAACCGTACGGATATATCCCCGCTGACAGTAAAATCAGTACTGTTATTGATTTGATTTTTGAGTCAAAACAAAATTTTCATACAATATGTACTTATCAAGTTACAAGTGATGATTATTATACGTTTGAAATTTCTTCAACCCGTTCGGGAGATTATTTGATTATAAAATTTACGGATATTTCTCAAAAACTAAACTATATTTCTGTTGAAGAAGAGCTTAAAAATTTAAAAATCAAATATAAAAAACTTGAAGAAAATTCTAACAGAACAGAGCGTATGCGTGAACAGGCACAGCAACACGCTCTTCAAAACGCTTTGATAAACAGAGTTTTTGCCAAAATCAGAACATCTGAAGATATAAAAGATTTGCTTCAGTCTGTTTTGTATGAAATTCATGAGCTTTTGGGTGCCTATAAGACATATTTTGTTCAATCCGGAGAAGACTATTGCACAATAAAGTTAGTCAGCTCCGATGAATATGCCCATGATGTCGATAAAAAATTGATTTTTGATGAACATATCATAAAAAGTTTAAAGGAATTTAAAATATTTACATCCGCTTGTATTACCGAAAGTTTAGACAGTGAAAGTATGCTTCGAAGAGGTACGCACAGAGTTGTTATTCCTATCTCGGACGGGCAAAAAACAATCGGTGCAATTATTGCTTTAACGGTTCAATCTTCGGTTGTTAAGGCAAATACGGAGCTTTTGCAAATGGTTGCGGAACAGTTGACAGGTGCCGTTATCAGAACTCTTTTGACAGAAAATATAAAAGAACAAAACCAAAAACTCAGAAAAACCCTTAAAGAGCTTGAAGAAACGCAATTGCAACTTATAAATTCCGAAAAACTTGCATCGTTAGGTCAACTTGTGGCAGGTGTCGCACACGAAATTAATACCCCGTTAGGTTCTATTAATTCAAACAATGAAATGCTCAGAAGAATTATCGAAAAGAATATCGTTGCTGAAAATACCGAGATAATTAAGGATTTAAACGAAATTGATACCGAAGCGATTAAAAGAATTACAAATATTGTAAAATCGCTCAAAAAGTTTGTACGGCTTGATGAAGCGGAACAGCAACCTGCTGATATCAACAAAGAGATTGATTTAACTTTGCAATTGATTAATCACGAGGTAAAAAATAAAGTTACCGTTATTAAACAATATACGGAACTCCCGATGGTCAATTGTTACGTTAATATGTTAAATCAAGTGTTTATGAATATTTTGGTTAATGCTTGCCACAGTATTAAGGAAAAGGGCGAAATCATAATAACGACAGGCGTTGAGGAAAATATGCTCAAGGTTTCCATTAAAGATAACGGTTGCGGTATTGCCGAAAAAAATAAAGACAAAATTTTTAATGTCGGATTTACGACAAAAGGAATCGGTGCGGGAACGGGATTAGGGCTTGCCATTTCACAAAAAATCATAGCAAAACATAAAGGAACAATTACTTTTACCTCTGAAGAAGGTGTAGGTACGGAATTTGTGGTAAAAATTCCCTGTTCATAAATTTGTGATATAATTTTTGCGTGAGGTAAATTATGGCAATAAAAACACAAAAAGGTACAAAAGACGTACTTCCCGAAGAAAATGCACAATGGAAAAAAATTCTTGACAGTGCATATAAAATATTCAGACAAGCTAATTTCAAACGGATATCGACACCGATTTTTGAAGCAACGGAGCTTTTTCAACGTGGTGTCGGCGACAGTACTGATATTGTAAATAAAGAGATGTACTCTTTTGAAAAAAACGGTCACTCTTTGACACTTCGTCCCGAAAATACGGCGGGTGTTGTTCGTGCCTTTTTGGAACATACGATGCAGCGTGATATTCAGCCTGTTAAATTGTGGTATTTTGGACCTATGTTCAGATATGAACGTCCGCAAGCAGGTCGTCAAAGACAATTTCACCAAATCGGTGTTGAAATGTTCGGTTCTGATGACGCTTCCGCCGATGCTGATTGTATTTATACCGCCGTTAAGTTTTTTGAAGAAGTCGGTTTGCAAAATCTTTCGGTTGAAATTAATTCTCTCGGCTGTAACGATTGCCGTGATAAATTCAGAGCTAAGCTAAAAGCTTTAATTGAACCTCATTTAGAAGCACTTTGTGATGATTGCAAAAAACGTTTTGAAACAAATCCTTTGCGGATTTTGGATTGTAAAAATACAGATTGTAAGAATGTTTTTGAAAAGAATAAAATTCTTGAAAATCTTGCAAAACTTGATTTATGTGAAGATTGTTCCGATCATTATGAAAAATTAAAATCATATCTTGATATGTTAAATGTAAAATATGTTGAAAATCCTTTTCTCGTAAGAGGTTTAGACTATTATACGAGAACTGTTTTTGAGGTAAAATCGGAAAATTTGGGTTCGCAAAACGCAGTATGTGGCGGCGGTCGTTATGACAATCTCGTTGAAACGCTCGGAGGACCTCATGTCCCCGCAGTCGGTTGGGCAGTCGGAATGGAAAGATTATATTCTTTGACAGAAAAATCCGAAGAGTCTAAATTAGATTATTTTGTCGTTTCCGACAATATAAAAGAAGCTTTAAAACTTGCTAATGAGCTTCGTGCTAAGGATAAAACCGCTGAGTTGGATTATTCAAGCAGAAAATTTGCGAAACAAATTGAAAAGGCCGGAAAAATTGCCGATTTTGCAATAATTATCGGTGAAAATGAGTTGACGCAAGGAACGTTGACAGTTAAAAACTTAAATACTTTTGAACAACAAACAATGCAAAGGGATGAGTTTTTCTCGGCTTTGTAAAAAATAATTCCAAAGTTTAATTATTTATGGCAAAATAAACGTCCTTGAGGCGTTTTTTGCTTACGTGCGTATAAAGTTGTGTTGTGGAAACATCGGAGTGTCCGAGTAATTCTTGAACTACACGCAAATCGGCACCGTTTTCAAGCAAGTGAGTTGCAAAGGAGTGTCTGATTGTGTGAGGAGAAGCTTTTTTACCGATTTTATTTGCTACTTCTTTTATAAATCTGTATACGTCTTGACGGGTAATATTTTTACCGTTTGCGTTTACAAACAGATTTTTTGTTTTTAAAAGAAATTTTTTGCATATAAAATCTCTCGTTTTTAGGTATTTTTCGATAAATTTTATTGCTTTTTTCCCGACGGGAATGAGTCTTTCTTTTGAACCTTTTCCTATGCAACGAACAAATCCGGCTTTTCTGTCGAAATTATTCATTTGAAGCTCACAAAGCTCTGAAACCCGTAAACCGCAAGCATAAAGAAGCTCAAAAATTGCCCTTTGTAAATCGGTCATTTTTAAATCCAAAATTTTGTCGATATCTTCCGTTGTTAAGACTTTTGGCAGTCTTTCGGCAAGTTTCGGAAGCTCTAACGTTAATGTAGGGTCTGAGTTTACTTTTCCGTTAATAGAAAGCCATCCGAACCAACCCCGAAGAGCAGCTATTTTTCTTACGACACTTGTCGGTTTTAGTTTTCTTTCTCTTAAGTTTTTAATATACAAATTAAGGTGAGTTCTTGTGATTTCGTTTATATCGTCAATTTCAAAATTGTTTAAAAAATCGCAAAAATCGTACAAATCACGGCGATATGCCTCAATCGTATTTTCGGCAAGTCCTCTTTCCGCTTGATTATATTCACAAAATTCAGATATTAAATGTATCAGCATAACTCAAAAATATCACGGTGTATTGCGATTTTTATCCTTTGTTTTCCGTATTTTCGGCAAAAAAAGAGCGGTGTTTAAACCGCTCCGTTTTGTATTTTTGATTTATTATTTTTTAGTACTGTCAAGCATTTGTTTAATACCGTCAACGGAAGAAAGAACGCCCGTTGCTTCATAAGGCATATAAATAACTTTATTGTTTTGCCCCGAAACCATTTCTTTTAATGTTTCGAGGTATTTCATAGCAATAAGGTATTTGTCGGGGTCGCCTGTATTAGCTATAGCTTCAATTGTAAGTTGAATTGCTTTCTTTTCCGCTTCAGCCTGCAAAATTCTTGCATCCGCAAGACCTTGTGCTTTTAAAATTGCCGCTTGTTTTTCCCCTTCAGCTTTGTTGATAGCCGCTTCTTTCATACCTTCAGCTTCAAGAATTGCTGATTTTTTCAAACCTTCCGCTTCAAGAATTGCAGCACGTCTGTCACGTTCAGCTTTCATTTGTTTTTCCATTGAAGCTTGAATATCCGCAGGCGGTATAACGTCTTGAAGTTCAACACGGTTGACTTTTACGCCCCATTTGTTTGATGCTTCGTCAAGGATATTGCGTAATTTGTGGTTTATTGTATCTCTTGAAACCAAAACTTCATCCAAATCAAGTTCACCGATGATGTTTCTCAATGTTGTTTGCGTAAGTTTTTCAATTGCTTCCGGCAAGTTTTGAATTTCGTAAACCGCACTTTTCGGATTTACAATTTGAAAATAAATCAACGCATTAATTCCGATTGAAACGTTATCCTTTGTGATTACGTTTTGACGGGGAAAATCGAAAACCGATTCTCTCAAGTCAATTCTGTCTTTTAATGAGTAGTAAGTGTATGTTCTTCCGTCGGGAAGAGTTTGATTTTGTTTCCACGCAATAGAGCGGGGATTATCAATAAGCGGGATAATGAATTGAAAACCCGATTCTAAAATTCTGTCAAATTTTCCGAGTCTTTCAATAATCATAACTTCTGCTTGTTGAACGATTTTGATTGATTTTACACAAAAAACGAGTGCAAAAATAATCAAAAACAAAAGAAAAATGAATGAACCCATTTTAAATTCTCCTATATTTTTTCTACCTTAAAAATAATACTGTCATTTGATAAAATTTTAACTTCCGAACCGACCGGAATATTTTCACCGTCTGTTACGGCTTGCCATTCTTCACCGTAAATGGCAACTCTTCCTTCCGTTTTGGAAACTTCTCTTACAACTTTTGCAATTTTACCGATGTATTTATCATCAAGTCCTGTCGATACTTTTTTCTCATTAATTTGTTTTAATAAAATCGGTCTGACAAGCCAAATTGTAGCGATTGCAACGATGAGAAATACAAAAGTTACAAATAAACTTGAAAAACCCAAATATGCAAATATTGCAGAAACGGCTGCCGCTACCGCAAGATTGATAAAAAATAATGTCGGCGTAAACATTTCAAGAACAAGAAACACAACTGCCGCAATCAGCAACATCAACCACATATCCATAATTTTTCTCCTTTGCGATAATTATATCAAATTATTCTTCCCCTTTCAATAACTCTGTTAAACAGTTTAAATTCAAAGAAATTTGTGCTAACCTCAAAATATGAAAGGTAAATTATTATTTTTAATAATTATTTTGGCACTAACGACCGTGTCTTGTTTTTCTGTCGATAAATCTCCCGTTCAAGACATTGAACAGGAAGAAACAATTGATTTGCACGATTTTAGCTATGATGAGCCGAAAAATGTTACTATAAACGGTGAGGAATATCTTCAATCACAACTTCCTATCGGAAAATTCGGAGGTGAATTTGTTACTTCAACGATAGGTGAAGGCCCTAAAACTTTCAATCCATGGACGGCAAAAGATAATACTTCTTCCGAAATCGGTGCATTAATGTTTGATTCTTTATTGACAACGGATGTTAATACAGGAGAAGTAGTTTCCAATATGGCAAAATCAATAGAAATTTCTCCCGATAACAAATCTTACACAATTGTTTTAAGAAAAGGTTTAAAATGGTCTGACGGAACTGAAATAACTGCCGACGACATCACTTTCACTTGGAATGATATTGTTCTTGCCGGATACGGAAATACAAGTGTTAGAGATTCCGTTACAATCGACGGTCAACTTCCTAAAGTCGAAAAAATTGATAAATATACCGTTAAATTTTCTACTATAAAACCTTATGCTCCGTTTTTAAGGTTCTTATCCGAAAGTATTGCTCCCAAACATATTTTAAAGCCCGTTGTGGAAAAAGGCAAAAGAGCTTTTGATTCTTTTTGGGGAACAAATACAAATCCCTCGGATTTCGTTACATCAGGTGCTTTTAGGCTTCTTGAATATGTTCCCGCTCAGCGTGTTGTTCTGAAACGCAGTGACAATTATCACATGATAAATAAAGAAGGAAAACAACTTCCCTATCTTGATAAATATGTAATTCAAATCGTAGGTGACTTGAACAACGAACTTTTGAAATTTGAATCGGGTGAGCTCGATGTAATAAGTGTTCGTGGTTCGGATGCGGCTCGTTTTAAAATGAATGAAAATAAAGGCGGTTACAAACTCTATAACCTCGGTGCAAGTACGGGTACAATGTTCTTTACGCTGAATTTAAACGACCGAAAAAATGAAAAAGGTCAGCCATATGTAAATCCTATGAAGTCACAATGGTTTCGTGATAAGAATTTTAGGCAAGCTATCGATTATGCCATCGACAGGGACTCTCAAGTCGCAAATATTTTAAACGGTGTCGGTCAACCGCTTTTTACTCCCGAAGCTTTGGGTTCGATTTTCTTGAATGAAAATGTTGCTAAAGGGCATAAAAGAGATTTGCAAAAAGCGGAAAAATTGCTCGAAAAATCCGGATTTTATAAAGATAAAGACGGATTTTTGCACGATAAAAACGGAAATATTGTATCCTTTGATTTGCTCACAAATGCCGGTAATACCGAGCGTGAGTCAATCGGGGTTATGATAAAATCCGACCTCGCCGATTTGGGAATAAAAGTTAATTTTAAACCTATTGAATTTAATTCTCTCATAGGGAAATTATCGGGTTCTTTAGATTGGGAAGCGATGATTATGGGCTTGACGGGAAATACTCTCGAGCCGCAAGGCGGAAAAAATGTTTGGTATTCAAACGGACCTTTGCATATTTTTAATCAAAGAAATGAAAACGAATACGGTAAAAATTTGTTGGATTTTGAAAAAGAACTTGATGAAATTTATGATAAAGCGGCATCGGAGCTTGAATTTGAAAAACGTAAAATTTATTATGACAGATATCAAGAAATAATTGCCGAAGAATGCCCTATGATTTATCTTTATTCTCCGCTGAGATTGATTGCGGTCAGAAATCGTGTCGGTAATGTTTATCCGACGATTTTAGGCGGAATTATTCACAATCCTGCTGAATTATACATAAAATAAGAGCTTCCTTTTATAGAAGCTCTTTTTGGCTAATTCTCTTTTTCTTCTTCGGCTTTTTGTGTTTCTTCGTGAATGTTTATTTCTTGTCCTGCCTTTTTCATTTCACGAAGCTCTACTAACTTAGCCTTATCTAAAACTTTGAGAATAATTTGTCCTTCCGATTCTTTTGTTAATGTTTCTTTAATATCAACCGGATAAGAATCGTACGTCGTCGGCAATTCTCCGTTTACAATTCTTCCTTCTACGTGTTCAATATATCCTTGTGCATTTCTCTTAAATTCCGGATGAATTTTGAACCATTCCGCATAAGGCATACTGCTTCTCGGATTATTGCAACCTGCACATTCAGAAAGGAAGTTTGAAGCTTGATTGCTGCCGCCTAATGAATGAGGCAAAACGTGTTCTGCCGTTGCCATTGAGGGAGCTAACAATTTTCTTGCAATCTCTGAGGGCGGATTTTGTGTCGCAAAATCCATTATTCTTGCTACATTTTTGTAATTTAGCGGTAAACCCATCAGTGTATCTTCAAGTTTATGATACTGTTCGGGTGCCATTTCTGATTTGAATTGTGCAAATTCTTCCGTTAAATTCGGTCTGTAAAAGCTTGTGTGGTCGTTCGTTTCTTCAACCTTCTTCATTAAATATTGGCTGACTTTGGAATTTTCACCAAAATTTTCTTCTGCAATTATTGCCGCATTCATTAATACGTCTTGACAGTATGCATTGAAATTAGCAGGCAAATTTTCATTCGCTTTTTTGACACCCGATGATATGTTCATTTCTGTGCCTTTAACAGTGTTTGCGACCATCCAAGCAACCGTTTTTTCGTTGCTTCTTAAAATCGGCATTTCTTCATTGATAAGTCTGTCCGCAAGTTTATCACCTTTCGCCAACTTTAATCTGTTTACGTGCTTTTCGGTAGATTCGGGTGTAAGCATAATTTGTCCGCAACACGGGCATGGAACTCCTTCAAGCTTCTTGATTTTAAAACCTGATGTTCCGCCGAAGGAAACTTTTTGTCCGCCTAAAAAATATGATTGAAGTGCTTTTGAAGCGTTTGAAGAATTGTCGGACTTTTCGCTTTTTTGTGCGTTTATAGGCTCTGTTACAGTCTTTTTAAAGTTAAAATTATTATAATTTTGAACATTTTGAAATGAAGAAACTGCAGAAATAAACATATTGCACACACCTTTCACAGTCATTATAAGAACTCTCAACTTTCGAAATTGCTTGATTTGGGTAAAATATTAAGCCATGTTACAAAAAATACTCTCAAATACAAAAAATAAAGGGAAAGTTTAATAAAACTTCCCCTTTAAGTGTTTGATAAAAGATTTTAATTAGTAACCTTGTTTTTCAGCCTCAGCTTCAGCTTCTTTTACGATGTCCAAAACGGCTTCTTCAATAGTTCGTCCGTTTAAGTCAACTGAAAACGCAGCTGCATTTTCGTGACCGCCGCCGCCGTGTCTGCGAGCCAATTCGCTGACATCTGCGTGTAAACTTCTAATGGAGAAGCTTGCTTTATCTTTCCAAGGGCTGACTTTGAAACCGATTTCAACGCCTTGAATTTCGGGCATGGAGCCTGCAACACCTTTGATTGCATCTTTTGCTTCTTGGAAGTAACCTTCAGCTTTTGCTTGTTTCTTAGCTGCTGCAATTTCTTTATCTTCAATCATATAAGCGA
>CAZOGS010000018.1:5615-17779 GCA_964579375.1 uncultured Muribaculaceae bacterium | reverse complement strand
ATCATGTAGCTAAGACAATATCGGAATATACCCGAAACTCAAAATAGGAGAAAATAAATGAAAATAAATTCTAAAATAGCGGTAATGTCATTGTTGTCGATGATATTGCTCACAGGTTGCGGTTTTAACGCATCACAAGATGCCGTAATTATGATTAATGATACTGCAATTACAAAGAAACAATACCAAACGGAATATGATAAATTGGCAAACAACCCGATGTTTAAACAAATGGGTGTTAATCTTAAAGATAACGAAAACGGATACGTGGGCTTGATGCTCAAAGATCGTCTTGTCGACGAACTTACCGTTCGTGCCTTGCTCGAACAAGCTTTCAAAAAAAATAACGTAAAAGTTACAAACGAAGATATCGAAAAAGAATTGAAAAATATTATTGATAAAGTCGGTTCAAAAGATAAGTTTAACGAAATTTTGAAACAAAATAACGTTTCACCGGCACAATTTAAAAAAGATTTAAAAGAAGAACTTATGGTTAAAAATTTGGTTGACCAAATTTCAATTATAAATATTACTGAAGAAGCAACGAAGAAATTTTACAATTCAAATATTGAGCAATTCAAATATCCGGATAAAGTAAGAGCTTCACACATTTTAATCAGTGCAGATCCGGAAAGAATTAAAGAACAAATCCTTGCAAAAGAAGAAAATAAAGACATGTCCGATGCAGACGTTCAAAAAGCCGTAAAACAAGAAATTGAGGCGAAAGCGGCAACTGCACAAAAAATTTATAATGAACTTAAATTTGACGCAACGAAATTTGAAAAAGTTGCAAAAGAAGTTTCGGATGACCCCGGAAGTGCTTCACAAGGCGGAGATTTGGGATATTTTACAAAAGAAGACATGGTTCCCGAGTTTTCAAAAGCAGCCTTTGCCGCAAAACCGTCTATCGTAAATCCGCCCGTTAAGTCATCTTTCGGCTACCATATCATTTTGGTAAAAGACAGAATAGCGGCAGGTACGGAACCTTACGAAAAAGTTAAGGACGAAATCAAGTCATATCTTGAAAATCAAGAAAAAATTAAAGTTTTGCAAAACTATCTTGAAGGAGCAAAGAAAGAAGCAAAAATAGAATACGTTGATCCTTCTTTCAATCCCGAAGAAATTCAAAAACAAATAAAAGAAGAAGTTAAAAACAACCCCGCATTTAAAAATATGCCGGGAGCACCCGTACAAAAATAATTAATCATTTAGCGAAAATCCGATTGTGAGTCGGATTTTCGCCTTTTAAAGGAAATATTATGAAAGAACCCGTAAAACAAGAAGATTTACAAGTACTTTTACAAAAATTGAGAGCCGAAAACAAAACAATAGTGACCACAAACGGATGTTTTGACATATTGCACGTCGGTCATGTAAGGTATCTTGAGGAAACAAAAAAGTTCGGAGATATTTTAATTGTTTGCCTAAATTCGGATGCGTCAGTCAGAAGATTAAAAGGCGAAGGACGCCCGATTAATAACGAAAACGACCGTGCAGAAGTACTTAACGGACTGAAAAGCGTTGATTACGTCGTTCTTTTTGACGAAAATTCTCCTGCGGAATTACTCGCAAAAATCAAACCCGACGTTCATACAAAAGGTGCAGACTATACCGTTGAAACTTTGCCCGAAGCAAAAATAATTATCGAAAACGGCGGAAGATTGGAATTTATTCAATTTGTTGAAGGCAAATCCACAACAAACACAATAAAAAAAATTAACGCTCAAAAATAACTCCGATGTTTCAAGTAATGTAAAGTTTTTGCTTTTTTTTTGCCAAAATATTACAATGAAAAAAAGTATAAAATGGAGAAATTGCATGAGATACTACACGGCAGAAGAATTGGCTCACGTTACGGGCGGTATTTTAAATAAGGTTGAAGATGTAAAGGTTTGCAAGCTTTTTCCGCCTCTTTTGGCAGATGAAGAAACACTTGCCCTTGCCTTGAACGAAGAAGAAATTGCTAATTTGGAAAGAACAAAAGCAAAAATCGCAATCGTTCCTTTAGGAGCAGCACCGGAAAACATTACATCTATTGAAGTTGAAAGACCTCGTCTTGCGATGATGAAGCTTTTAACAATGTTTTATGTTCCTCCGACAACAGGTGACGGAATACATCCTACCGCAGTCGTATATCCGACGGCAAAACTCGGTCAAAATGTATCTTTAGGACCTAACGTTGTTGTGGCAGAAGGTGCAGAAATCGGCGATAATACGAGAATTTTGGCAAACGTTTATGTCGGAGAAAATACAAAAATCGGAAAAGACGGTTTAATTCATGCAGGTGTAAATATCGGTAAAAACACAATCATCGGCGACAGAGTTGTTATTAACCACGGAGCAAGTATAGGTGCGGACGGTTTCAGCTTTGTAACGGAAACACCCGATAACATTGAAAATGCAAAGAAAAACAGCGGTGAAATTACCGAAACAAATAAAAATCAAGTTGTATTCAAAATCCCCTCTCTTGGCGGCGTAAAAATCGGCAATGACGTTGAAATCGGTGCAAATGCTTGTATCGACAAAGGAACAATTGAATATACAACAATCGGTGACCAAACAAAAATTGATAACCTTGTTCAAATCGGTCACAACTGTAAAATCGGCAACGCTTGTATGATAGTTTCGCAAGTCGGTGTTGCAGGAAGTTGCGTAATCGGCGACAGAGTAGTAATTGCAGGTCAAGCAGGTATGGCAGACCATATTTCAATCGGTTCTGATTCGATTATTATGGCACAAGCTGGCGTATCTAAGAGCTTCCCCGAAAAATCAATCGTAATCGGCACTCCCGCCGTTCCGAGAAAAGAATTCATCAGACAACTTCAAACAATGAAAAAAGCTGAACAACTTATCAAAAAATTCCAAGCTTATGAAAAAGTTTTGAATGCTGATGTAGAAAACAACGAAGGCTAATCTCGATGGGAACACTTAAAAAATCGGCAACATTCTCATCTATCGCCTTAATGACAGGAAAAGATTGCACGGCAACCCTTGAACCGTCAGAGCAAAAAGGTATCAGATACCATTTTCAAGACGGCGTTGTTGAGGGAAACATCGACAATGTAGTTTCTACAGACCATTGTGTTGTCTTTGGAAACAAACAGGTCAAAAAAATAATGCTGACCGAACATTTTTCGGCGGCATGTGCAATATGCGGAATTGATGCTCTTGATGTGTATTTAACACATTATGAGATGCCGATTGGGGACGGAAGCTCGAAGCCGTGGGTAGACTTGTTCAAGAAAACAGGCGTCACGGGACAAAAAAAATCCGTTTACCGCATAAAGGAACCTGTCGCTTATCTGAACGGAAAGACGCACTGTGTCGTACTTCCTTCCGATAATTTCAGAATTACGTACGGAGTAAATTATAATCATCCCGAACTCAATAATCGTTGGGTTTCAATGGAATTAAAAGAAATTGATAAAGTAATTGAAGCAAGAACATTTGGCTATTTAAAAGAGTTAAAAATGTTGCAATTAATGGGATTTGCAAAAGGAGCACAGGTTGATAACGCAGTCGGAATGACGGAAGACGGATATACAACCGAGCTTCGCAGTCAATATGAGCCCGTACGCCACAAAATTTTGGATTTAATCGGCGATTTTTCCTTAACGGGAACAAATCCTCTTGATTGGAAGGCTGAAATTATTGTAAAAGAAGCAGGACACACCGTTCATTATAAAACAGCACTTATGCTGAAAGATAAATTAATTAAGGAGTAATTATGTCAGAAGAAGTTATTTCACTTGATATAGACCAAATAATGCAAATGCTTCCGCACAGATATCCGTTTTTACTGATTGACAGAGTTACGGAATGTGTTACGGGAAAATATGCAAAGGGATACAAAAACCTTACGATAAATGAAGAATTTTTCCAAGGTCATTTTCCTAATAAACCGATTATGCCGGGTGTTCTGCAATTGGAAGCAATGGCACAAATGGGAGCGGCGATTTTATTGACGGATGAAAATTTGAAAGATAAATTTTTCGTTTATGCCGGTATCGACAAAGCAAGATTTAAGTGCATGGTAAGACCCGGTGACAGATTGGATATGGAAGTTGAACTTGTAAAAGTAAAAGGACCGATTATCAAAGCACACGGAAAAGCCTTCGTCGGGGAAAAACTTGCCGTCGAAGCGGATATGATTTTTTCAATGGTATAAAGAAAGCGGGAACTAATGACAATAGATAAAAGTGCAGTAATAGCAAAATCAGCAATAATACCCGATAGCGTAACAATCGGGCCGAATGTCGTCATCGGCGAAAATGTTATTTTGGGCGAAAATGTAAATATTGTGGCGAACGCTTATCTTGAACATTGCGAAATAGGCGACGGGACGACTATTTCTCCGTTTGCAAGTATCGGAACTCCGCCGCAAGATTTAGGCTATAAAAACGAACCGACAAAAACAATCATCGGTAAAAATTGTTTAATAAAAGAATATGTAACTGTTAACAGAGCTTCGGGCGAAGGCAATTCAACCGTAATCGGCAACAAATGTTTGCTTATGGCATCCTCTCACGTTGCTCATAACTGCGTACTTGAGGATGAAGTAATTATGGCAAACCTCGCAACATTAGGCGGATATTGCCAAGTCGGATTTGGTGCTTTTATCGGCGGAATGAGCGTTTTCCATCAATTTGTAAGAATTGGTGAAATGTGTATCGTCAGCGGATTTTCAGCTTCAAGAATGGATATTCTCCCTTATTGTAAAGGGGACGGCAGACCGCCCGTTCCGCACGGAATTAACGTTATCGGCTTGAAACGCAGAGGATTAACTTTAGAAGAAAGAACAAATCTCAAACACGCTTTCAAAATCATTTGTTCAGGCGAACATACTATCTTGAAAGCGGCAGATATTGTTGAAGATACAATTCCTCAAGACAAATACACAAAGAAATTGGTTGAGTTTATCAGAACGACAAAACGTGGTATCGTTACTCACCCGACTTCTTTCCAATAAGATTGGGAAGCGGATTTTTGAATTACTGCTTAAAAAAGACAACTTTTTGCTTTTTTAGGTTTTTTCAAAAATCCGCTTTATTTTTCAGTAGCAAAGAGGATTAGATGCAAAAACGAACTGAGATATTTTTTTCGTTCCTTATAGTTATTGTACTTTTGGTAATATTTGATTATGCAAGTTATAAAATTGCCAATTGGAAATTTCTTCAAGACTTCATTCAAGAGGAGGAAAGAGCGAATTATGAATTTCCTCCGTATTGGGAAAACAAATTCAGAATGCACGACAATACAACAATGTATTGGTTTGAACGTAACGGAAAAGATAATCTTTTCAGACCTGCTTACGGTAAGGAATACAAAAAACCTTCGATATGGGTTTTCGGTTGTTCATTTGTTCACGGAGTAAGCATCGGCAAAGGACCCCATCCGGACGAAGAAACTTTCGGATACCAATTGTCAAAAAAGACTCAAAGACCCGTATATACGAGAGGACTTCCGTCATGGGGAGTTCAGCATATGTATTATCAACTCGAGCGAGGGGAGATTTTTAATAATCTTCCCGAACCCGAATATGTCGTATATGTTTTTATTGCCGACCACGCAAGAAGAATGCAAAAAATAATTTATGATTTTTGGTCAGACGGTGCGTATTTAAGGTATGAAAAAAAGAACGGCAAAATGGTTCAAATCAAACCGATTTGCGAACCGTTATGGAAACTTAATGCGGTTAAAAGTTGGTTGGGATATTTGGAATACAACGTACGACTCAGTGAAGAAAAGCACGACGAAAACTTTGATTTGTTGAAAGATTATTTAATTTCATCAAAAGAAATTTTGCAACAACACTATCCTTCCGCTAAGTTTATCGTTCTGAAATACAACGGAAATGACGGTTTTGACAAGTGGTTTTTGGAAACCGAACGGTGGAAAGAAATTAAAGATTTAGGTTTTGTCGTTGTTGAAGCGGATAAGGAAACCGGTGTAAACCTTCAGGACAAAGATTTTGTTGATGAGGACGGCTACCATCCTAATGTAAAAGCGTGGAAAAAAATATCCGATATGCTCTCAAAAAAATACATAAAATAATATTAAAAAACCGTCCGATAATTTATACCGAACGGTTTTAATTTTTTGATAAAAAGGCTTTTTATTCCGTAATTTCTTTTTCTTTAATTGTAAATGCCGAAAGTGCGGCACACATAAGAACAATTGAGCCGACTATCAAGGCATATTCAAAGTGATAATTTACACCAAACTCGCTTTGAATTTGGCTGTGATTTATAAACCACGCAACCAAAGTACATACAATAATTTGCGGAGCGGCAATGAATATATTAAATATGCCCATTACGGAACCTTCCGAGCCCGTGCCGATAAATCTTGTCAACATTGCAAAAGGAAGTGCAAGCGTTGAAGCCCAACCGATACCAGCTAATGCCATAAATATAATGATATGAGTTTGGTCAGTTGCAAAAGCAATACCTGCATAAGCAAGCGACATAATCATCAACGATACAATGTGAACGGGCTTATTGCCAAATTTTGAGGACAAATAGCCGATTGGCAATGAAACAAGGAAGCAAACAAGGTTGTATGCGGCAAAGCAAAGTGCCGCAAAGTTTGTTGCCGTAAGCACTCTCGACTCAAATTCCGCTTTTGCCATTGCCGCCGTTACATCGGGATTGCCTAAAAGTTGTGCAATATATGCTATTTTCGTTTGAATATCATCAGGACTGATTTCGGGAATAGCCATAACTTTATGAACAATAAATTGAGTAAAATAAATATTTACAGCCATAATCGCAATCCACGTAAAGAATTGAACCGTACAAATTTTTGCAACTTCCGGAGAATAACCGAAAAATTCTTTTATGTTTTGAATAAAAGTTTTTTGTTCTTCTTTTTGTTCCTCTTGTTGAGTTTGAGCAATGTTTGCCGAAACTTTTTTAACTTCCGTGATAGTTAAGCAAGTCCACAAAGTTGCACCGAAAAAGGCAATTGCCGCCATAACAAATTGAGCGGTATGGCTCATTTGATAACCGAAGAAATGTTCCAAAAACGGAGCCGTTCCCGCAGCAATTACGGAACCGATACCGATTGCGAAACTTAAAAATGAATTTGCAATAGAATGTTGTTCAACAGGCATATTATCGGGAATTAAGGCTCTGTATTGACCTTGTGCAGCGTTGACACAAGCATCGATAACCCAAACCATAATTGCCGCAATGAATAATCCCGAAAGTTCGGGCAAATGAATACCGAACGTGCTGTTGATGTGGTTTACGATGTTTCCCGAAAGAGGGAAAAGAACCAATGCTATTGAAGCAAACAATGCCCCAAAGAACAAGAACGGTTTTCTTTTTCCGAAACGAGTGTTTGTTCTGTCACTCAAGGCACCGATAAACGGTTGAACCACCATGCCCGTAACAGGACCCGCAAGCCATATCAAGCCCAACAGAAAAGGGGAAGCCCCTAATTTTTCGACAACGGGACCGCAAAGAATAATTTCCATTTGCCAAGCAAATTGCAATCCAAAAAATCCAAAACAGAAATTTAACAACTGTGCGGTTGTAAACCGTTTTAGTTTAACATTTTCTTCAGCCATAATCTTTCTCCAAACTATTTATTTTTTAATCTGCGAACCATTTGTTTTATAATTTCTTCCGCATCACCGACAATTCCGATATCGGAAAGTTTCATAATCGGAGCATTACAATCTTTGTTCACGGAAATAATTTTATCACAAGAATTAATTCCCGCCATGTGTTGTGCCAAACCGGATATACCGAAAGCTACATAAACTTTTGCGTGAATTGTTTTGCCTGTCTGACCGATTTGAATTGACGAGTCGGCGAAACCCGCTTCAACTGCACCTCTTGAAGCACCGACGACACCGCCTGTCAGCCTTGCAAGCTCGAAAAGTCGATTAAAGTTTTCCTTACTTTTCATTCCTCTTCCGCCTGCATAAATAATTTCAGCTTTGCTCAAATCGTTATCGTCATCGGCATATTCGGGTATCAATTCCAAAATTTTCGTAAATTTTTCTTCATTATGAACATTTACCCAGTCAAAATTTACTTTTGTATCCTTTTTAACGGGATTTTCGGGAAGTCTGAAAACACCCGAACGAACGGTTGCCATTTGTGGTAAAGTTTTACACAAAATCGTTGCGTTTAATTTTCCGCCGAATGTCGGTCTTGTTGCTTCCAATTTTCCGTCAACAATTTCCAAACCCGTACAATCTGCCGTCAAACCGGTGTTCAATGTTGTTGCAACCAAAGGAGCAAGCTCTCTTCCCATAACGGTTGCACCAAATAATACAATATTCGGTTTTTCTTTTTGTAAAATTTCTGAAATAGCCTTGCGATAAAGGTTTGCGGAATAACTTGCCAAAATATTATCATTTACAATAATAACTTTGTCCGCACCGCAGTTGGAAAATTCATCAATTATACCGTCATAATTCATTCTTTTTCCGACAATGAGCACTTGTACTTCACTGTTTTCAATGTCTTTGACAAGCTCGGCAGCTTTTGCCGTCAATTCAAACGAAACGGGTGCAATCCCGTTGTCCCAAGCCATTTCACAAAATACGGTAATTTTGAATTTATCCATTTTTATCCTTTAAATTCTTCGATTTTTTTCAACAGCAATTCCGCTGATTTCACCGCCGTGTTATCATACAAAATTTCTCCGTCCACACGACCTTTCGGACGAAAAGCTTTTTTTACGTATGTCGGTGAACCTTTTAAACCGGAATATGCCGCATCAAACTTTATATCTTCAGCCGTATAAACGGGAATTTTTGCATCTTGAGCTTTCATTCTGCCAAAAATTTTAGGCATCCGAACGAGATATTTACCAGTCAAAACACAAATAACAGCAGGCAATTTTGCCTCAACTCTCGATACAAAAGTTTCCTCCTGTTTGAAAACAACAATCTTATCATCTTCAATTTTTTCAATGGATTTTACATTTGTAATCAAAGAAACACCTAAATTTTGAGCAAGACTCGGACCTGTCTGTGCCGTATCACCGTCACTTGCGTATTGACCGCAAACAATTAAATCAAAATCCGAACATTTTTCCTGAATAGATTTTGCCAAAACCCTTGCCGTTGCCGCAGTATCAGATGCCGCAAAATATCTGTCCGAGAGCAAATATGCACTGTCAACACCCATCGAGATAACTTCTCTCAAGGCACTTTCTGCCTGTTTCGGACCCATTGAAATTGCGGTAATTTCTGCACCTTGTTTATCTTTTATCCTCAATGCCGTTTCCGTCGCAAAAAGATCGCAAGGGTTTATAACACTCTCAACTCCGTCACGGTTAAGAGTATTATTTTCCGTCCACTTGATGTCTGCCGTGTCGGGAACTTGTTTTACGCAAACAATTATTTTCATTTATTCTCCGATTTTATCTAATTGTGACAGATTTTTCGATTTTTTGCAAACCTTACATATCTAAGCCGATATCGAGAGGTTTTACACCCGAATGAATTGCACTTGTCGATATTACATCAGGATTTATTGCCGCAATTCCGGCAATATTATTGATTGTAACATTTCCGCTGACTTCAACAATTGCTCTTCCGTCAATCAACTTGATTGCTTCTTCCATAACGGGAACAGGCATATTATCAAGCATTATAATGTCCACCCCGCAAGCTAAAGCTTCTTTTATCTGCTCGTGATTTTCACATTCAATTTCGATTTTGTGAGCGTGTGAATTGTAAGCTTTCGCAAGCTCAACGGCTTTTGTGACAGAACCTGCACACTCAATGTGATTATCTTTAATCATAATACAATCGCTGAGATTGTATCTGTGAGGAGTGCCGCCGCCCGTTCTTACGGAATATTTTTCAAACATTCTAAATCCGGGGATTGTCTTTCTCGTATCGGCAAGTTTAACTTTCGGGTTGTTCATTGCCTTAATATATTTTGCGGTTTCTGTCGCAATACCCGACATCGTTCTGATGTAATTCAACGCTGTTCTTTCCGCAGTAAGCATGCACTTTACGGGAGCGATAATCGTTGCAATTTTATCGCCCGCTTTCATCACATCACCGTCATGTTTGTGAAATTCAAAGCTGACGTTTTTTGACAAAAGCTCAAAAACTATCCTTACAACCTGTTCGCCGCAAAAAACACCGTCCACACGTGTTTTCAAATATGCAGTTACCATTTTATCCTGCATTAAAGCTTCCGTTGAGATATCCTGAAATCCGATATCTTCCATAAGTGCGTTTTTAACGTGTTGTTCAACCAAAAAATTATTTAACATAAATTTCCTCATATTCATCCGTATTTTTACATCTTGTGTAATGTCTTGCGGGTTCAATTTTTTCGGGATAATCTTCCCTGAAATGTCCGCCACGTGACTCTTTTCTTCGTATTGCAAAATCAACAATCAACTTTGCAATCGCAATCATATTTCTTAAATCAAAAGCCTCTCTATTCGGACATTTATCCGTATAACTAAAGTCCTTTTCAATTTTCACAAGCTCTTTTTTCGCTTGCTCAAGATTTTTTTCATTACGGATAATTCCGACATATTGCCACATTGTGTCACGCAATTTTTCTTTTAAAGCTTTTACGTCAACCGATTTTTCTTCGAGCGGCTTTTCATAAACGGCAAGAGTTTTCGCAATTTGTTCATCTTGTTCGGCAATATTTTCATCAACTTTTTCAACTTGAGCATCTTTTAAAAACTCAGCTACGGCAAACCCTGTAACAACACATTCCAACAAGGAATTACTTGCTAATCTGTTTGCACCGTGCAAGCCCGTACAAGCTGTTTCGCCGATTACATAAAGATTTTTTATTGATGTAACGCCCTCAACAGTTGCCTTTACGCCGCCCATCATGTAATGTGCCGCCGGTGATACCGGAATAAATTGATTTTCGGGCTCGACATCGTTTTTTCGGCAAGTACCCAAAATCGTCGGAAAACGTTGATTTAACTTATCTTTCGGAATGACAGTTGCATTGAGGTAAACGTTCGGTACATTATTTATTCTCATTTCATTAAAAATTGCCCTCGAAACGATGTCACGAGATGCCAATTCAAGTCTTTCGTCATACTTTTCCATAAAAGTATGACCGTTTTCGTACACGAGTTTTGCACCCTCTCCACGAACGGCTTCCGAAATCAAGAACATATTTTCTTCCGTTTTTGCCTTAAAAGCTGTCGGGTGGAATTGAACAAACTCCATATCCTGCATAACCGCTCCGGCACGATAAGCAACCGCCATGCCGTCACCCGTTGTAACAGACGGGTTTGTCGTATGTTTGTAAAGCTGTCCGCAGCCGCCCGTTGCAAGAATTACGGCATTTGAATAATATGCTTGATATTCTCCCGTTTTTTCATCGAAAGCAACAACTCCTCTGCAAACTCCGTTTTCATCCGTTAAAAGTTCAGCAATGATTGTGTTTTCAAGGACTTGAATATTGTTTTTTGCAAGAACATCATCGGCAAGTGCCTGTTCCATAAAAAGCCCCGTTGCATCTCCGCCTGCGTGCAAAATTCTTCTTACGCTGTGAGCACCTTCCATTGTAAAGCGGAGATTATTTTCCTCGTCACGGTCAAAATTTACTCCGTGTGCAAGCAACTCTTTAATCACCTGCTCACTGTTTTTTGAGATAAATTCTACGACGTCGGTATCGGAAAGCCCCGCTCCGGATTTGAGGGTATCTTTAACGTGCAAACTTATTGAGTCTGTCGGATTTTCTTTCATAACGCTCACTATCCCGCCTTGAGCGTATCTTGAATTAGAATTTTTTATATCAGACTTTGTGATTAACAAAATCTTTTGCTCGGGATTTTTTTGTTCCGAAAGTTTTAAAGCCGCAAAAAGTCCTGCAACTCCACTTCCTGCAACTATTGCCGTATATTTTGACGATTTCATCTTTCAAACCCTCATAATTCTTGTTCATCATTGGAGATTGCCGACTTTATCATACAATAAAATTACCGTAATAAAAACTATTTTTTTAATTGTGATATAATTTTTGCAGGTGAAAGATTATGATAGAAAATTTATTATCGTTCTTGCCTGATTTTGTGCAAGATGCAGTTATTGACAGTGTGAAACTGATACCGTTTTTATTTGTGGTATTTGTTTTTATTGAGCTTTTTGAAAATTATTTTGCAAAGAAAATTATTTTGCTTTTGAAATATTCCGAAAAAATCGGTCC
>CAZOGS010000018.1:1835-5515 GCA_964579375.1 uncultured Muribaculaceae bacterium | reverse complement strand
CAAGAAATTAAAACGGTGCAGGAAACTTTGAAAGAAACCGAAAATGTTCTTGAACATGAGCACGGTTGCTGCAATCACAGCATTCATGAAAGCAAAATAAAATCTGTTATTCTCCACCCGATTAAACATACTTTGATTATTTTCGGATTTATTTTGGCGGTTTGCCTTTGTTTAAATTATGCGTTTGAAATTTTCACGCCCGAAAAAATCGAGGCGGTAATGTTGCAAAACTCTATTTTTCAACCTGTTATAGCGGGGGTTTTTGGGCTAATTCCTAATTGTGCGGTATCTGTTCTTTTGACAATGATGTACTTAGAGGGTGTTTTAAGCTTCGGTTCAGTTATTGCAGGACTTTCCTCGGGTGCGGGATTAGGGCTTTTAGTTTTGTTCAGAAAAAATAAAGATAAAAAGAACACGGCACTTGTCGTCGGTATTCTGTTGGCGGTGAGCGTTTTAGCCGGTATAATTTTACAAATTTTTGTTCATTAATTTTTGATTTATAAGAAAAACTCCTCTGTTTTTAGAGGAGTTTTTGTTTTATTCAAAGATGTTGAGATTTTGACAGATGCAGGACTGATGATTTGTGCCGAGAGGGTCGCTCATTGTGCCTGCACAACCGCAATAGTTTTCTTCTTCCGTGCAATCGCAGTTTAAACAATCGCAAGTGTTGTAAAAATATTCATCGGGAATTCCTAAAATATTAACCCTGTCTTTGCAATCACAAGCACTTTGAAGATTGATATCCAACTGATTATTTGTGCATTCATTGGGTTTACTTTCCATAACTTCCACCTTTCTGAAGTTAGAATAATGTATTTTTCAAGCAAAAACATCCGACTAAAGAAGAGTTGTTTTTTATCATGAAATTTCTGATTTACTACACAAACGGCTATTTATTAATAATGACTTTCTATCTTAATTCCAATAAAATATTTAATTCGACTTTAATCGCAAATAATCTGACTTTTTGGCATTCAATAATATTATGATGATGTGATTTTTATTTACTAACTTGACTTTTAATAAAACTGCGACTATTATAAAATAACAATGCATAATAGTCGAGGTTTTGTGTACAAAGAACGAACATTAGAAAAACAAGTTATTGAACTAAGTAAGCAATTTAAAGTTTTACTTATTACCGGTGCCAGACAAGTTGGCAAAAGCACTCTTCTAAGGCACTGTGACCCAAACAGAGATTATGTAACTTTAGATGATTATAAAGTTAGAGAATTGGCTATTAATGAACCTGAATTATTTTTGCAAAGATATAAAGCACCAATTATTATTGATGAAATTCAATATGCACCGAATTTACTTTCATATATAAAAATTGCTGTTGATAATAGTGATGAAAAAGGACAATATTGGCTAACCGGTTCTCAACAATTCCATATGATGAAAAACGTTACGGAATCTTTGGCAGGTAGGGTTGCGGTATTAGATTTAAAAGGATTCTCGCTAAAAGAAATAGAAAATGAAGAACAGGTTCCGTTTATTCCCACAAATGAATTTATGGAGAAAATGAGAAAAACTACCAAATTTCAAGATTTAACAGATATTTATGAATTCATTTGGAAAGGCTCTTATCCTGATATAAACGTTAATAATTCAAATTGGGAAACTTTTTATAGCTCGTATCTTCAAACATATATTGAAAGGGATATAAAAGATTTAAACGCTGTAAAAAATGAGATGGATTTTCTAAAATTCTTAAGAATTTTAGCCTCAAGAACAGGGCAAATGCTTAACTATACGGATGTTGCAAATGAAATCGGTATTGCCGTAAATACTATAAAATCTTGGGTATCAATTTTAGTTTCATCAAATATTGTCTATCTTTTACAACCTTATTTTTCTAATTTAAACAAAAGAATAGTTAAAACACCTAAAGTTTACTTTTTAGATACAGGTTTATGTTCTTATTTAACAAATTGGGAAACTCCAAAAACATTAGAAAGTGGAGCAATGAGCGGAGCTATGTTTGAAACCTTTGTCGTTGGCGAAATTATAAAAAGCTATGTCCATAATGCAAAGACTCCGAATATTTATTATTATCGAGATAAAGACAAAAAAGAAATTGACGTGCTTATTGAAAAAAATAACAAATTATACCCTGTTGAAATTAAAAAAACTGCAAATCCTGATAAAAGTATGCTTAAACATTTTTCAGTTATTTCGAAAGAAAAAATGGGAGAAGGTGCAGTAATTTGTTTGTGCAAAGAAGATTTCCCAATAACAGAAAATGTAAATGCAATACCTGTTGGGTATATCTAAAAAAGAGCATTTCCTGAATGTTATGATGACTTTTTAAATTTACAATTTCTATATTTCTATTACAAATAAATTTATCATAATATACTTAAAATAAAAGCCGACAGGGTCGGCTTCAATCTCTTTAATTCTCGTATTTATTTAATGTCTTGAGCAAAATTGCTCATAACTCTCAGCTACGCTTTTTCGGCTTTCTCAGCCTCTTGTTGTTCAATTACGGCTTGCGTTTCCGCATGGATATCAACTTCTTGTCCCGCTTCCTTCGCTTCACGAAGTTCTCTCAACTTATCTGCCGAAAGTACCGTCAATTCCATTACGCCGTCTGATTCTTTTGATAATGTCTTTTTAATATCCGACGGATATATATCATAATTATCAGGAAGTTTTCCGTCTACAATCAAACCTTCTACATGCTCAATATGCTTTTGTACCATTCTCGGATATTCCGGATGTACCTTTAACCACTCAGCATAAGACATATTTCCTCTCGGGTTGTTGCAAGCCGCACATTCCGCAAGATAATTTGCCGTATTATTCGCTCCGCCTAATGAATGCGGATGTACGTGTTCTGCCGTCGTCATTGCCGTTGAATATAATCTGTGTGCAAATTTTTCGGGATTTTGTCCGTACTTCTTATAAATCGCCATTACTGCACTTCTGTCTTCAGGCAAATTCATTGCGGTATCTTCGATTTCACCGTATTCTTCAGCTGAAAGCGATCCCTTTAAACCTTGTAATTTAGCCGTAAATTCAACACGCTTAAAGTCATCTCCGTCTTCAATTCCTTTAATCGTCGTTTGAATAAATTTGCTTATCGGTGCGTCATAACCGGCTTTTTCTACACTCTTAACATAAGTTTCACCTAAAACGCCTCTGCAATACTTATTGAAACGTTCGGGAAAATTGTTTTGTGTTTCCGCAACACCGTCCGCAAACGTCTTGTTCGTTCCCTTTACGGCATCAGCAATCATAAACGCTGCCGTTCTTTCGGCTGTTCTGTAATACTTCTCTTCTTCCTTAATTGTCTTTGCCAACTCATCTCCGTTATTGGCAAGCAATTTTTGTTCGTGTTTATACATGTCCTTCTTGCGGAGCATTAAATCTCCGCAACAACAACACGGTACATCTTCAATTCGCTTAATGGCAAAGTTAGATGTGCTGCAGTTGTGACCCCCAAAGGAAATTCCACCTAAGAAATAACTTCTTAACGCACCGTTATCACTATTTAAAGCAGGAGCCTTGTTCACGATAGGGTTCGTCGTATGCTTTTCCAACGCTTTCGGGCTTACGGGTTGCATTACTGTACTTGCTGCCGAAACGGAATTTATCATCATAACTGAAACACACTTTCTTTACCACACTTGTGCTTCTTTAAAGGTTCTCAATCATGAAAATTGCCTTTTTAA
>CAZOGS010000018.1:0-1735 GCA_964579375.1 uncultured Muribaculaceae bacterium | reverse complement strand
GTCTTATTATCGGTCTTTACTGCCGTTATATATGCTTTATCAAGCAAATTTCTTGCTTTCTTTGAATTTCCGACATTTACCATGATTTCCGCCGCTGAAATATAATTTTCGATAACATTCTTTTTATCTTTCGCCGCATCATAAGCTTGTGTCGATTTTTTCAAGTATTGCAAAGCTTTTGCATCATCGTTAAGGTATTCGCTGACCTGCGAAGAACGTCTGTATGAATAGCCTTTTACCTTATTATCGTTCGTTTCTTCCGCAATTGAGTTTGCCATATTTGCAAAAGTATATGCGTTTTTCTTATCGTAAAGTTCACTTTGAATATCAGCAAGGTTGTTGAGTGCCTTAACCTGAAGCGGCAAGTTTTCCGACTCGCCGGCATATCCGATTGCCGACATCCAATGTTTTTGAGCAGGTTCTATCAAGCCCGCCTCATCATATATTTTGCCTGATTTCATATAAGATTTTGCGATTAAATTTTCATCCGTTGCCATATCAGCGGCAATTTTATACCCTTTTAAGGCTTGAGAATACTGACCGTTCTTATTGTACAAATCTGCCGTTTCATAATAAATCATTGATTGCATCTTTGTATCTTCGGTTTCCTGTGCATAATTCAAAGCCGATTTTAACGCTAACAAAGCTGTTTTGGTGTCTTGTTCATTCGCCGAACGTTTTGCGTTGATAAAAAGCGTTCTCATCTTTTCATCCGAAGGAACGTAATTTCTGTTCGTCGATTGAACAGCCTGTTCTTTTACTTCCGCCTTAACATTTTCGCCCCTCGACTCTCTTAACTTCGTCGCCTGCTGTTCTTCATTTTCAAGATGAAGTTTCATCTCTTCATTAATGGCATTCGGATCGGCTTTGTAGTCAATATTTTGCAAAAACAGTGCATCTACCCAGTTTTCAACAACGTTTGACTGCGTATTTAATGTCTTTGAAATATATCCGTCAAGAACTTGCGAAGCATTTTTTAAGTTCGACTGTATAATTTTTTTATTCGGGGTTTCTTTTTCCGATTGTGTTTTAATTAAATCAAGGTATGCAAAGACTTCCTCTGTCACGTCTTGCGGTGCTCCGACTGCATTCGCCGTGCTTCTGAAATCTGTTAAAATTTGCGAAACATTGATATTTTGTGCATTGGGATTAACTCCGTTCATACCCGTTTGTTTTGCGGCAATGGCGGAATTTTGAACATTTTGTTCTCTTCTTTGAATTTGTGCCTGATATCTTCTATACCCAGGTAAACTGTAACTCGTCGAACGAACATTTTGTCCGTTGTTACGCTGAAAATTATCGCCTCTGTTTGAAGATTGCTCCTGCTGCGGGGTTGCTTCTTCTTCTCCCTTGCGTTGAACCTGTTTCGGTTTTACTTGCGTATATGGCTTAATATATGCGGGGTATACTCCGTTATACATTCCCTGTCCTTTTATATCCCAAATCTTACTCTCTGATTATCCGATTTACTCTCTTCGCTTTCAAGCAACTTTTTAAGATTTCAACTATTTAATGTATTAATTATTTATTTTTAAAAGTCATATTTTTTCCGCTAAAACCCATGGCGTAAGCTTCTTTAACTATGTTTACAAAAGTTAACAAAACCATAAAATCTTTCAACTTGCAAACCAAGCTCGCTCAGTGGAGAAAAGGATACTCGGTTATAAAGAACAGATCTGTATCAGAAATATCTTTTGAATATTTAAAAATCTTTTTCCTTTTCATTAGGCAATGA
>CAZOGS010000017.1:11773-17912 GCA_964579375.1 uncultured Muribaculaceae bacterium | reverse complement strand
ATAACTTTATCATCAAATTTTTTTGTTAAATGTTCAATTTTAAGTGTCATAATTTACCTTTTTAAAAATAGAAACATAGTGCGAAAATGTAGTCTATGACTACAATTCCTATGAACGACCAGACAACGGCTTTTGTAGTTGCTTCACCGACGCTTTTTGCACCGCCTTCGGCATCATAACCGCAACTTGAACTTATATGTGCAATTGCGGCTCCGAAACAAGATGCCTTCAATAGCATAATTCCGATATCTCGGTTGAAAAGCCCTAATTTTACTGAGTTTATAAAACACAATCCGGTTACTTCCGGACTTGTCAAAGAAGAAACAAACCCTCCGCAAAAAATTCCGACAGTTGAAGCTACTGTTGTGATTAAAGGCATCATCAACGCTCCCGCAATTACTCTCGGAACGAAAAGATATTTTATCGGAGGAACGTGCAAAACTCTCATTGCGGAAACTTGATCGGTAACTTTCATCGTTGCAATTTCCGATGCCATCGAGGAACCTATCATTGAAATAATCGCAAATCCAGTCATAATTGTTCCCATCTCACGAACGGTAACAATAGCTAACAAGCCGCCTATAAAACCTGCACCGCCTTGCTTTACCATCTCGGGAGCAACCTGCACCGCCAAAATAATTGATGTCATTGATACAATGGTTAATGTTATCGGCAGAGAATCTATCGCAAATCTGCTGCATTGCTCGATTATGTGCTTATAAGAAAATTGACCCGTTAAAATATATTTCATAACTTCAATAAGTCGAATTGACATTCTTCCGAATGTTTCAAAAAACTCAAACGCCTGCTTTTTGAGGAGTTTGAGAAATTGGAACGTTACTGTTTGTGTTACAAAATACTCAATTCTTTTCATGTTTCAATTTTAACTATTTTTGCAAATTTTCGCAACCGATATACAAATGACATTTTACAAAATGCTTATTTCCGACACATTCTGTATCAGGGCAAACCTGTCTGCATACGGGCATGATGTCAGGACATCTTGTGTGAAATTTACACCCCGTCGGAAGGTTTTTCGGTGAGGGAATATCTCCTGTCAAAAATATTCGGTCTTTTTTATTTTCTCTTGAAATAACGGGGATGGAGCTTAATAAAGCCTTTGTGTACGGATGTTTCGGGTTACTGAACAACTCTTCGTTATCTGCAAGTTCGACAATTTCTCCCAAATACATCACCGCTGTCCTGTCACAAATGTGCCGAACAACACTCAAATCGTGAGATATAAACAAAATTGTCAGATTTAATTTTTCTTTCAAATCTTTTAATAAATTGATAATTTGAGCTCTGATACTGACGTCTAAAGCACTTACAGGTTCATCGGCAACTATAAATTCAGGCTTTAAAATAATGGCTGAAGCGATGGAAATTCTCTGTCTTTGTCCGCCCGAAAACTCGTGAGGATAATAATTTAAAGCACTTTTATCAATTCCTGTCAATTCGCAAACTTCGTTTATTTTTTCTTTGATTATATTTTCATTTCTTTCGCCGTGTACGATAAGAGGTTCTTTTAAAATATCGTAAATTTTCATCCTCGGATTTAAGCTTGCATAAGGATTTTGAAATATCATCTGTGCTGATTTTCGAAAATTTTTGAGATTACTTTCTTCGTAAATATCTTTTCCGTTAAAAATAATTTGTCCCGTGTATCCGTTTTCAAGTCTTAAAATACACTTCCCCAAGGTGGATTTTCCGCAGCCGGATTCTCCGACTATTCCCAAAATTTCACCTTTTTTTATTTTTAAACTAATGTTGTTTAATGCATATATAAATTCGTTGTTCTTTGCCGAAAATCCTGATTTAACGGCATATTTCATGTTTAAATTGTTTATTTCAACAAGGTTTTTCATTTTTCAATTATACAATTTTTTTTCGAAAAAAGGTATAGCCTTTACTACAATTAATTTTTTAAGGCATACTCGGTAGTTTCTATAATTTTTTTGTCAGCGGAAAAATTACAGTTTACACCAATAGGCAAAGTATATTTATCTTTTTCATGTGATATTAAAAATCCGTCGCAACAAGGAATTTGTAATAATTTTGTATACTCTTTGAACATATCATCGACAAAATTTTTCTTTTCTAAATCCGAAAAAACTCCGATTGCGAGTCCTGCAATATTTTTCCTAAAGTTCTCAACTTTGAACAATTGAGTAAACATTCTGTCAATTTTATATGCCGGTTCGTTTACATCTTCAATAAAAAGAATAAATTTTTCATTGGGAAGAAAATCAAGCCCCGCCATAGATGCAATAGTTGCAAGGTTTCCGCCCCACAAAATGCCGTTTGCAAAGCCTTTATTTAATATTTTTCCGCTTTTTTGTGCTGGAAATGTTAACGTTTGTTCGCTTGAAAGAGTTTCAAAAAAAGATTTTTCCGTAAAATTTGAAATCTTTTCACAACCAAAATCACCGTTTGCCATTGCTCCATGAAAACAGACCATGCCCGTTTGTTTGTATATGTAAAGCAGAAGTGCCGTAATATCGGAGTATCCGCACAAAATTTTAGGATGCTTTTTTATAATGTCATAATTTATTTTATCCAAAATTCTCAAAACACCGTAACCGCCACGTGTACAAACGATTGCATCTATCTTGTCATTTTGAAAAAAATCTTCTAAGTTTTTAATTCTTTCTTCGTCTGTTCCTGAGTGGTAGCGAAATTTTTTGTATGTTGAGTCGGAAATAACGACTTTATACCCCAAATTTTGAAAATAATTTGAGGCTCTTTCTATATTTTTCACATCTCTTATGTCGCCTGAAACAGACAAAAGACCTATTGTATCACCTTTTTGTAACTTTTTTGGTTTAATTAAATTCATAAAACGGACAAAATCTCCCTTTTCGATTATAATACCGATAGTAACATTTTAATTCGTTCGGAGCAAATCATTGAGCAAAAAATACATTCCTCTTTACACAAAATATCGTCCGATGGTATTTGCGGACATTACGGGACAGGAAAGCACCGTAAAAGCCTTATCAAATGCAATTCAATCGGGCAGGATAATGCATGCTTATTTGTTTTGCGGCCCGAGAGGAACCGGAAAAACTTCATCCGCCCGTATTTTTGCAAAATCTTTGAATTGTGTAGACGGTCCAACCGTAACACCTTGCGGAAAATGTGCGGGATGTCTTGATGTTATTAATTCTACACCTGTCGATGTTATCGAAATTGACGCCGCAAGTAATCGTTCGGTAGACGATGCAAGAAATATTCTTGAAAAAGTTCAGTATGCACCTTTGCACGGAAAATACAAAATTTATATCATTGACGAGGTTCACATGCTTACAAATGAGGCTTCAAATGCTCTTTTGAAAACGCTTGAAGAACCGCCTGAAAATGTTATTTTTATTCTTGCAACAACTGAATCTCATAAGGTTTTGGAAACAATTGTTTCAAGATGTCAAAGATATGATTTCAGAAGAATTACTACAGCTGATATTGTGAAAAGGCTCGGATTTATTGCAAAATCGGAAAATATCAACATTAATAATGAAGCACTTTTGGCAATTGCAAAAAATGCTGCCGGCGGAATGAGAGATGCAGTTGCTCTTTTAGACCAATTAAGCGTTTTGGGACAAAACGGTACCATTACGGTTGAAGATGTCAATGAAATTTTGGGGCAAATTTCTTATGACAAAGTGTATGAAATTGCCGAGTGTATAAATAATTCCGATACTGAAAATGCCTTGAAAATTTTAAGTGAAATCAACGACAGAGGTAATGAACCGAGCAGAGTATTAACAGCTTTGATACAGTATTTTCGGGATATGTTGATTTTAAAATCCTGTAGTGATAAATCACTCGTTTTTTCCATGACAAAAATAAATGAAGCACTTTACGATAAAATTAAAAATCAAGCTGACAAGTTTGATAAGCAAACTCTGATTTTTCTTGCGGAAAGGCTTTCTTATCATTTTGCAAAATTAAAAGAAAATACAAACAAATATATGTGGGCTGAGCTTTGCATAATTGATATTACAAGTCTTGAAAAGGTTCCGACAATTGCTGAATTGACTGAAAAAGTTGCTCGTCTTGAATTAATGTTGTCGCAAGGTCAAGTTAATATTCAAGCTGCTCAAACTACTCAAAATCAATCTTCTGCACCCGCTCAGACTTATGTTCAACAAACGGAAACTAAAATTCAGGAACACGCAAAACCCTCTTTTGTCCATTCCGCAGAAAAAATGAACGGAGTTGAAAAATCTTCGGAAAAATTAAACTCTGAGCCAAAAACAGAACAAGTAAATATTGAAAAGTCGGAAGTTAAAGCTGAACAAATTGCTCCTCAATCTTCGAAAATCAGTAAAGAAGCGGGCGATATGCTTGCGGATTGGAAACAAATTTGTGCGGAAATTAAACCTCCCGCAAGTTTCTTCTACGAAAGACTTGCAAAACCGATTGAAATTACAAGACACAAGATTGTTTTAGGGTTTGCAAATGACGGCGGTGCAAAAACGGCAAACGAACCGATGAAAAAATCAAAATTGCAAGAAGCTGCGTGCAAATATTTTGATGTCGCATCAATTCAAATTGAGTGCAAAGTCGGAGTTTCTTCTTCTTTGGTTGAAAATAAGGAAAAAAAAACTGAATCTTTTGCCGAGTCTGTAGAAAGACAAGTTGAAGAAAAAAAGATATTGAATAAAACAATGGAAAAGCCTTCAAATACGAAGGAAAAACCCAAATTTGCAATACCTCAAAAAGCAGTTGAAGAACCGATTGATATTTCACCCGTAAATTACGACGAGTGTCCGAAGAGTGAAGATTTTCCCGAAGAAGAAAAGGTCATTGAAAAAACATCCGTAAAATCCGTTGAAGATACAGAAACGGTTGAAAAATCAGAATTGGCACAACCCTCGATATCGACACCAAGTTCCGACTTAGGGATAACAGACGTTGTTGAAGATATTACATTTGAAGAAGATGATGATTGTTTTGATAGTTCTTTTGATGCTGTCGCAAATGTTGATATCCCTGATTTGACGTTGTCCGCCAATCTTGAAAAAGCCTCCGATACTGCAAAAACAATTGCAGAACTTTTTAGCGGAAAAGTTGTCAAATAATTGTGACTAAATTTGTCGGCAAAACAAATAAATCAACGCTTCATTGCACGTTGCATATCTCTTGTTTGCGTTTTCTTTGCAATATCGTCACGCTTATCATACAATTTTTTTCCTTTGGCAAGGGCTATTTCGAGCTTTGCAAACCCGCCGTCACCGATAAACATACTTAACGGTATTATTGTGTATCCGTCTTTTTTTATTTTTCCCGTCATTTTCAAAATTTCTTTTTTGTTCAAAAGTAATTTTCTTTTTCTTTCGGGTTCTTTATTATAACGGTTACCTTGCTCATAAGGACTGATATGACAAGAATAAAGCCATACTTCGCCATCTTCGATTTTTGCAAAGCTGTCTTTCAGATTTACACCGCCTTTACGGACAGACTTTATTTCCGTGCCGAAAAGTACAATTCCTGCCGTATATTTTTCGATTATATTAAAGTCGTGAAAGGCTTTTTTGTTTACCGTAATTGTTTTGCTCATAAAGGAATTATAGCAATAAAAATGTTTTGTGCAAACCTATTTTTCGCTATTTTTTGTATTAACATAGACATTCAAATCTTTTGAAAATATTTTTTCGGGGCTTTCTATTTTTGCAAAAAATTTAAATCCGTGTTTTGTGAACAAATCGTGCTTAAAATAACACGTTGAAATAGTTAGTTCTTTAGGGTTTATCGTAAGCCATTTTATGCCTGATTGTCTTGATGTTCCGTAAATACAATTTGCAAATGTTTTATCGTCAAATTCATAAAACGGTGTTTGTCCGTCAGAACCGTCACTGTAGTCAGTTACGGCATTTCTGAATTTTTTAAGAGCTTCATACGAAATATTTGCATTGTACTGAATGTTCGGAACAACAATATAATCGTAGCTTTCAAGGTTAATTTCATTTTCTTCCGCTGTTTCAAGAAGTTTTATATCAACCTTATAATTTTTATCTTGCATATGAGCCGGATAGTATACGTCCGTTCCTGATGATGCGAAATATAACACTTTTGTCGGCTTTTCGTCCGATTTTGTCAAGTTTACCATTGTGCAACTTTGTGAATCGGAAAGGAA
>CAZOGS010000017.1:2347-11673 GCA_964579375.1 uncultured Muribaculaceae bacterium | reverse complement strand
ATGACAGCACCAATTTCAGGGTCGATACCCAAAAGTGCAATAAAAATTCCTGATAAAGCAGTAACAATACGCCATACGGCTTCACTGAACTGAACACCCGTTCCGTACGGAATATCCAATCCCGATGCATTAATAAACATGGAAAAATATCTGATGATATTTGCAATAAAAGCTTTTATTCCGCCCGAAAATCTATGGTGTTCCGCAAGTGCCTGCGATGTGATTGGATTTCCGAAGTCTATGAAATTTAAAATATAGTTGTACGCCGCAAAAATTAAAAAATTTAAGACTAAAAACCCGCCGCAAAATAATAGCGGTTTGTAAAATTCCTTTTTCTTATAAGAATAAGCAATTACAGAACAACTTACGAAAAAAGCCGGAAGCATCTGTAATGACGGAGTTTTTGTGCCTATTGCAAGGGCATAAGCAACAGTTGCAAATATTAAAGGTGTTTTTTCATTATTCTTAACGCCAAGCAGAAATAAATATAAACTGATAACAATTAATGAAACGATTGTTACGTTCGTTTCCGAAGAGGAAACGGAAAACATTACGTTGTACATTGCAGTTACGGCAAAAATTGTCCATAAAGAAATGTTCATCGGAATTTTTAATTCCTTCAAAAATCCTCTTGCTCCTAAAACGAAGAAAATAAATGAAAAAAATGATAAAAATCTTACCAAAATATCACTTTTTATGAAAGAATATGCCCAAAAATAAAAAATCTCCGAGTTAATCGGCATAACAATTGCCCGTGCATCCGAAAATCCGATATGATTTAGGTTGCAGGCTTCATACCAATATGGTAATCTTGCAAGATGGTAGGTAAAAGCATCTCCGTCAAATGTCGGAATAACATAACTATAAATTGCAGAAACAATTAAAAATACACTAAAAACTACTGCAGTTACGTTGAGTAGCTTGTCGTGACCGACCGCAAACTTAAATTTACTAATTTCAGAGGTAATTTCTTCTCTGAAATCAGCCAGTTTTTCCGATTTTTTTAATAAAATTGCAGATAAAATCAGAACTAATACGTTTATTATAACTACGTTCCACGGTTTTATAGCCGAAAATAACGATAAAAATTCATATGTTACAATAACTTGTCCGAAAAGGATTAAAAAATAGTAACATATGGCTGTATAAAGTTTTCTGTTTTCAAACAGCAAAGTCAGAAATGCCGATGAAAATAATACGGATATTATGGAAATTGTTAATAAAATGTGCATATTCATACCCCTTACGAGATGATTTTAGCACAAAATTATTGTTTTTTTATCGCAATGACACTCGCAATTGCGGAACCGTTACCATGTGATAAACTGAGTTTAAAATCGACATCCTTAACTTTTCTCAGGTGAACAGTCGGTGCCCCGTTTTGGTTGTTTAAAATTTCCACATCCGAATATTTAACATCGTTAATTTCAAGGGTCGAAAGTGCTTTGTATACTGCTTCTTTAGCACAAAATCTTACGGCAAGATGTTCTGCCGGATTTTGAAAAGAAAAACAATATTCAATTTCTGCTTCCGTAAAAATTCTTTTCACTAATGAAGAATTTTTATCATATTTTTCAAACCGTTCAATTTTTTCTATGTCTGTGCCGATTGAAATATCTTCAAATTTCATAATAAAAACCCTTTTAAAAGTACGCAAATTTTAGGCAAATATAAAATAACTCCGATAATCCCTGCCGTTACAGAGGTAAGACAAACTGCACCGGCTGCAATATCTTTTGCCATTCCTGCCAATTTCGAATACTGGTTTTTGAATACAGAGTCAATCGCATATTCAATTGCCGAATTTAGCAATTCCGCTACTAAAACCCCTGCGATACACATAATTACAATGCAAAATTCTATTGCTTTGAATTTTAGCAAAAACGCTGTAATTATGGCAATTATCCCTACAACAAGTTGTCTTGTAAGGTTTTTTTCCGACTTGAAAGCCAATTTTATTCCGTGGATTGCACAGCCGAAACTTTTTAGAAAATATTTTTGCGAAAATTTAGACATTCAATGAAGCCTTGATTTTATTTTGAGTACTTACAACAAAATTATAATCATCGTCGGTTTGATGGTCAAATCCGAGCAGGTGCAAAATTCCGTGAGCCGCTAAAAGTCTTGCTTCATCTTCTGTTGAAACACCGTTTTCTTTTGCTTGTTCTTGCGTTTTATCAAGAGAAATAATAATTTCCCCAAGGTTTATTTCTCCGTCCAAAATAAAAACATCTTCCGGAGCGGAATCGGCAAACATCGCAAAGGAAATTACGTCCGTAGGACGGTCAATGTTTCTGTATTCACGGTTAATCCTGTGAATTTCTTCATTATTGCAAAGAACAATGTCAAAAACCAATGTGGAAAAATCTTTTCCGAAAAGGCAACAATTTTCTTTTACCTCGGGCAATTCAATTGCAAATTTTAGCATTTTTTGTACGTCACTATGGAACTCGACTTCATCGAAGCCGAATTCTTCATAAATATTTTCTATAAAAATGTTAGTTGTCGGTTTTTTCATTGTCTATTTTTAAATTTTCGGGCAATACTTTGTCATCGGGAATGATTTTTTGTTGTTTTGAACGATTTTCCAATTCTTCCAAAATATTGTCGTGATACTTAATTCTTTGGTGATGAGCGGCTCTTAAGGTTTTTCCCAAGGTTTCCGCTATGACTTTCAAATCTCTGAGTGATAAAGCACAATCAGAAAGTTGTCCGTCGTTGAGTTTTTCAACAATAAGTCTGTTTATAAATTTTTCAAGCTCTTCTTGAGAATATTCTTTGAGAGTTCTTGATGCGGATTCAACCGTATCGGCAATCATTACGATAGCTGTTTCTCTCGTTTTCGGCTTGGGTCCGGGGTAACGGAATTGTTCCTGTGCAACGTTATCCAACCCTTCCTGCTTAATAGCTTGAGAGTAAAAATATGAAGCTAATGTTGTTCCGTGGTGTTGTGAAATAAAATCTTTCAAAACATCCGGTAATTTGTATTCTTCCGCAAGTTCTACCCCGTCTTTTACGTGAGAAACAATAACCATTTTACTTAATCTCGGGTTAAGTTTGCAATGCGGGTTTTCAATTCCGAAATAATTTTGGTTTTCGATAAAAAATAACGGTCTTTTTAATTTTCCGACATCGTGATACAGGGCACCGACACGAACTAACGGTGCATTAGCCCCAACGGCTTCCGCCGCTGCTTCCGCAAGTGTTGATAACATCATCGAGTGAGAAAATGTTCCTGGGGCTTCAAACTGTAAACGTTTTAACAACGGTTGATTTGCATCTCCCAATTCAGAAATTCCGTACGGTGTAATAATTCCCGAGATGTTTTCCATAATAGGAAGCATTCCGAGTGCAATAATTCCGCTGAAAAGACAATTCAAAGTACCGAAAACAATATCAGACCAGAACCATTTTGCCGCCATATCAGTTAAACATAATTGTAAAAGATACAGTGCAAGTATGCAAAGTAACATTACTATCGAAACTTCGAGCCCGACCCGAATAATCTGAAATCTTTTTGTGTAATTGATTTTTGAGGTGCAAACCGCCGTAAAAAGTGCAACCATAATAAATACTGAAATCCTTGCGGCAGCAAGCCAAAGAGCCGATGAAATCATAACGGTCAATACGACTGTTATAAAAAACGCAGTTCTCGGATTTGTAAAAATAGACAGCATTATTACAAAAGCGGGAATAGGCAATAAATAAATTGACCAATCAGGAGGGATAATGATTGACAAAAACGTCAAAATTAAAGCCAACAGCGTTATTACAAAGATATGCTTTCTGTCTAAAAACTGTTCTTCAAATAATTTTAAATAGTAAAACACGGAAAATATTCCGATTACAAATAATCCGAAAATTCCCGCCATGCCTTTAAGATTGATTTGTACAATACTGTAACCGGCTTTTAATAAGGCATCACGTTTTACTTTTGTCACTCTTTCGCCCTGGGAAATAATTTTATCTCCCGCTTCAAACGTAACTTTAATCGGAACGACGGATTCTGCAACGTTTTTTCTTGCCAAATCGGTTGCAACCTCGTCCATTACCATATTAGGAACAATAACTTGTTCCAAAAGACAGGAAATTGCCTTCATTTGGTTACGGGGAGTTTCTCTGTCAGTATTTTTGTAGATTATGTTTAAAATATTGTTGTCATTGACGTCTTTTTCGGTAATACCGACAGCAAGCACCGAACGAAGCGTGTGTTTTGCTTTCGTTACCGTTGTATCAATAACGTCTTGCGGTGAATTTAAGAAAAAAGATGCGAAAAAACTCGTTCTGGAAGAGTCGGGCAAGTCAATCATTGATACTAATTTGTTATATTTTTCCGCATAAGACAAATCGGAAACTTTGACTTGGTTCATTGATGCGATTAAATTGTCGAGATCATTCATAATGAATGTGTCTTCCGCAGGACGCATCACAGGATCTAATTTTTGTGCAAGTTCTTTTTTCCGTTGTTCCGTTTTATAAACATCTACAACTTCAATTTGTTTTTCCGCATAAACATCTTGTCTTGCAATGTTGTTTTCATCAATCAAACTTCTGAAAAAGAAGTGTTTTGATGCTAAAAGCAAAGTAAAAACTAATGCAAAAACAAGCAAAAGCATGCAATTTTTGAAAGACTCTGACGTCAAAAAGTCCTTTATTAATGAAGTTTTCTTTATTTCTAATTTACTTGTTGCCATATCCCTGCCTATCGTATGCCGATAAACTCTTACATATATTTGCACATAATCGGATAAAATGCAACATGACGTAATATTTTGATATTTTTTATAAAAAATATTATATAATTGTAAAACGGATAAAAAAATATGGCGAAAAAGGGTAAAATTCTTATATTTAGTCTTGTTTTGGTACTGCTGATTGCGGTTATCGAAGTCTTTTATGTTTGCTTTTTGCCAAAAATTGTTAAAATAGATGCAAAATTACCGATTATTGCAAAAATTGTAAAAGAATATACCGATAAAACTTTCGAGGTTGATAAAATCGATTTAAAAACATATCCGTCTTTTGCCGTTCAACTTTCCGCAAAATCAATCTCCGTATACAATAACGATAATACAAAATTGTTTTTTGCGAACAATCCTTCCGTAAAAATTCAACCTCTGTCTTTATTGTTTAAAACAATTAAGATTGACAGGTTAAAAACTGATGAAATTTCTTTGGATTTGACGGGATTACAGGAAGAAATATATTCCGGAAAATTTGATTTAAAACGGGAAGTTCCTTTTAATATCAATGTAAACAGTGCTTCAATCGATATCGGAAACTATTTGGTTTCTTTCAAAGATGCTCATTTAAAGAAAATGATATTTCTAAAGGGCAGCAAATTTGAGTTAATTCCGCTATCAAGAAAGCTCTCTCAATTATCAACTGACGGGACTTTTGATATTGACAGCAAAATTTGTGCGTTTAACTTAAGCATAAAGGGCAATTTCTTAATAAAAAATAAATTTAATTTTGAGGGGTATTCTGCCGACGGAAACATCTCCAATATTGATTTGCAGACTATTTCTCCATATCTAAATGCTTTTACGGACTACAAAAACGCAAAGGGGATAATTAATGTCAACATACATTCCGAAAAAAGAAAGAATAAAGATAATTTAACGGAGTTGAATGTTGTCACAAAAAATATTTCCGTAAATGAAGGAGATTTGCATAAACAAATCCTTGCAAACGGGTTAACAACTTTAAATGCTCGTTTTTTTGCGAACGGTAAAGTTATAAATTTTGAAGATTTAAAAGTTGATAACAAAAATTTTGCTTTTTCAATGAAGGGAAAAATTCTGAATTACAGAAAAGAAATTCCAAATCTTGATTTATCTTTTGTCATTTCTCCGACAAAAGCCGAAAATGTTGTCGATATAATTCCTTACGGGCTTTTAAAGGAATTAGATATTGTAAAAGAATGCGGTGTTTTCGGTGATGTCATAGGGCAGTTTTCTGTCAAGGGAAAATTCCCGAAACTTGAATTAGACGGAGCGATACAAGCTTCTGACGTTCATGCGGTAAGAGGTTTTGAAAAAACACATACCGGTAAAATTAATGTTGTTTTCAGCGGTTCAAAATCTGATATAACAGTTGAAGTGGATACTCCGCACGGAGCGAAATTTTTACTCAACGGAATTGCTGATGTTGATCAAAATGTACCGAGTAAATTTGATATGCACACTGAAAACGGTAATATGCCACTCGATATGGTTAAGGCTATTTTGGTACCTGTAAGTCGTCTGTTTCGCTTCCAACTCGGCCCTGTTCCGATGTTTGATGTTAAATCCGGCACCGGAAATGCGGAATTGCATATTTTAGGTAACAGGGAAACTGCAAAAATCAACGGATTTGTTAACGTATTTGACGGTAATGCAACTTTTGAAGGAGTAAACGCCTCTCTCGGCAATATTAATCTACGCCTTGATTTTAATGAAAGAAATGTGAACTTTAAAACAAAATCTGCAACTATAAACGGTTATCCCGCAAGCGTTTACGGTCTTTGTACGTTGCTTGGCGATGTAAATATTCACATTGATACTCCGAAAATTAATGCAAATGTCCTCAAAAATATTCTTTTAACAAGTAATTTAACCAAAGAAATGACTTCTTCTTTGAATACGATTGAAAAAGTTAACGGAAATATTAAAACTTCCGTGTATTTGCACGGGCATGTTGACCGTTTTTCAAAGGATATTGCAAAAGAACTTTCCAAATTGGATTTGGAAGGGAAAGTGCAAATGCTCGGAAATACTTTATGGTTACAAGGATTTAAAATGCCGATATCTTCCGTAAACGGCAATATTGTTTTTACCGAAGATGAAATAAAAGGTGAAAATTTACAAATTAAAATAGGCTCTTCTCCTTTAATTGCAAGTATTAAGGGTGTGTTATCACAAGACGATAACAAATCAACTTTTGTAATCTCCGCAACAGGAAATAATCTTAATTTAAATGATACGATGAAATTTGTTTCAAATGCAGATATCAGCGGTATTTCTTTGGAAGCAATCCCCGCTTTAAATGCTCGTCATTCTCTAAAATTATCGGCAACAATTGATGAAGAAAATATTGATTTAAGAAAAGTGAATGCCGAAGTAAAAATTATCTCTGCCGATACAAGTAAACAATTATATGTTCCGACAGGTGAAATTCTCGTAAAAGACGGCAACGTAACAATAAACGGGCTTTCTTTAAAAGCTGATAAATCAAATTTGTTTATCAACGGAACGGTAAAGAAATTTTATGCGAAAAAACCTATTGTTGATTTGTTTGTAAATGGCTCAAACATTGCTGTTCAAACGGTTTGTAAGATAGCTTCATCTTCTCCTAAAATAAAGAAGTTTGTATGCCAAATAAAAGACTGCACCGGTACTCTTAATATAAATTTAAGAGTTTCTGATAAGGGGCTTTTAGGTAATTTAACTTTCAAAAATTTATCATTCAGACACATAAAAAGCGATATCCCTTTTTCTTTTAAAGATTTGCCCATAAAGTTTACAAATAAATCGATTATCTTAAAAAACATTGCAGGAGAAATCGGAAGAACAGGAAGTTCACCTTTATTTGCCAATGTTACGGTTGATAATTACCTTAAAATCCCTGTTATAAAAGCCTCTATTGCAGTTAAACCGACAACTTTGTTTATTGAAAGATATATTAATACCAAGCTTTCACATCCGTTTAAATTAACGGGGGACGCTGCCGTAAACGTTAATATAAACGGTTCTGTCGATTCGTTGGGGATTTATCCGACCGTAAAAATAAACAAAGATGCCGATATTTCGTATTTGTCGGTAAATTTAGGTGATACTGATGATTTGCGTGAATTTACCGGTGAAATGTTTTTAAAAACGGATAAATTAGATGTTAAAAAGATTAATTATATTAAATACCCGATGTCATCGGACGGCAGAAAAATTTCAATCCCTATGTGGACGATGAACGGACAGTTTAAACGACAAGGAAATATTTTTGTTCCTCATAATGTTGCGTTTACAACTCATCAAAACTTGCCTGCTAAAATCTTAAATTTCGTATTTAAAAAATCACTCATAAAAAACGGAACTTTCGGTTGTGTTTTAAAATACAAAGAAGTCGGGAAATACCCGAAACTCTTTGGTGTGGCAAATATTTCAAATGCCGAAATACCTCTTTATAATTTAAAAATCAGAAACGGCAAACTTTCCGCAGATGAAAAGAAAATACACATACTTGCAGACGGTGATTTGGTTTCAACTAAATACAGAGTCCAAACGGATGTCGAAAATTCTTTAACTTTACCGATAAAAATTAAAGAAACGAAAACGAAAATTCAATATCTTAATCTTACAAAGTTGATTGCGGTTTTAAATCAATGGAGTATTGATTCGTACAAGGATTTGAAACTTAAAACGGCAGTTTCTACGTTTAAAATTTCGGATATTTTGGTAGAAAAAGGTTTGTTGCAGGTTAATTCAATTGATTATAAAAATTGTCCCATAAGCGATTTTCAGGCAACTTTTTCGCTTGATAAAAATTCCGTTCTAAAAATCGACACTGAAAAATTCAAAATTACTGACGGAATTGCACACGGCAGTATTTCCTATAACGTTAAAACCGGCGAAACACAAAGTAATGTAAGAATGCAAGGTGTTGATTCCAATATTATTGCTTCTTCATTTTTAGGTTTAAAAAATCAAATCACCGGTAAACTTGACGGCAACGCAAAAATCACGACAATCGGGTTAAACGACCGTGACAGATTGCGAAATACAAACGGTATAATCGGATTTCATATGGAAAACGGTACAATTCCTAAATTAGGTTCAATTGAATATTTGTTGCGTGCTTCAACATTGCTTCGTTCAGGTTTCTTGTCACTTTCCGTCAACAATTTTATTGAATTGTTAAAACCTTTTAAGACAGGAACATTCTCTAAAATTTCAGGCTGTTTATATTTAAAAGACGGGATTTTAAAAGATGTTGCGGTCTTTTCTCAAGGGGAAAATTTGAGTCTTTATCTGACAGGAGATTACGATATTTCAGAAAGTGAATCACATGCGATTGTTTACGGTAAATTGGGCAAAAAAACAGAAGGTCTGTTCGGACCGATTGGCAATCTTTCGGCAAGCACCTTATTTGCCTTAATTCCTGTATCGGAGAATGTTACCGAGTATGAAAAAGAAATATCAAAAATTCCTGATATTGAATACAAAAATCACGATGTAAGAGTCTTTAGAGCGACAGTAGACGGTGATATCAACCTTGATAAGGTTACTTCGTCTTTTAAATGGATAAAATAATAGCCATTGCAAAAAATATTCCGACTTTTCCGTTTTGCT
>CAZOGS010000017.1:0-2247 GCA_964579375.1 uncultured Muribaculaceae bacterium | reverse complement strand
AATTTAACGCTAAGTGATTATTTGGAGGATGAAAATTCGGAATATCCCGAAAAAAAAGTTCAAAAATATTTCCTCCAAAAAGACATTCAGAAAGTTTTTTCGGAATTGAATACTCGAGAACAGAAAATATTGACTGAAAGGTTCGGAATTAACGGAGATAAACCGAAAACATTGAAACAAATCGGTGAAGAAACAGGTTTTTCAAAAGAAAGAATAAGACAAATTGAAAATTTTGCCTTACTTAAACTGCGACAATCAAAACATAAAAAACAACTTAAAGAATATATAATTTAAGGATTTTTATATTTTAAAATTCGTTTACGATTGTCGTTTTACTTGTGAAAATTGGCTTACAGCCTGTTTGCCCGAAAATGTCATACTTATGTTATATAATATGAATAATAAAGGGGAAACAATGAAAACGGTTGACGTATATTCTGAAAATTCACAAAAGATTTTAAACGAAATTAAGGAAATTAGTGAACAAAAAGAGAACGACGGCAAAATATATGCTGTTTTTATGAATTATAATAAAAATTCTAAATTTGTCCAAAATCTTGAAAATGACGGAGTTTTGACAATCTCTTTTGAAAATTTTGTCAAAAAAATTCTCTCAAAGACTTCCAAAAATTTTGGAAATAAAACCATTTCCGATTTTTTAGCAGTTCAAATTATTTCTTCAATTTCAAAACTTTATCTTTCGGAACATTATGCCTTAAAAAATCTCATAAAATCAGAAGGATTTTCTCGTGAACTTTACAATCTTTTCGGGGTTTTTAAAATTAACGGAATTACTTATGATGATTTGATTTTTGCCGCATCTTCCGTAGATATTTCACAAGAAGATAAAGACAGATTTTCCGTAATCGCAAAAATCTATAAAAAGTATGTTGAAACATTATCGGAATATAGTCTTTATGACTTCAGAGATGCCGAATTGGCTGTAATAGACGAGTTAAAAAAGAATAATTTGTTAAAAAATTTTGTAAATAAAAATTTTTCCGAAATTTACGTTTTTGAAGCTGAAAACCTGTCTTTTATTCAACAAAAATTGCTTGAGGGTGTTGTCGGTGCCGAAAATTTGACTTTAATTGGTGACGATAACTCGAAAATTTATGCTTTTAGAGGTGCAAATGTTTTCAAATCCAATGTTTCAGCCCGATTAAATAATCCGAAAAACACAATTTATCCGTTGAATAATGAAATTTATTCACGAGCCGTTTTTATGAAAAATTCTACAGATGAAGTGCCTGTTTTTGTTAAAACTGATGCCGTTGAATATCGTGCGTTCCCCGACTTTTCGGAAGAGTTTGAATATATTGCAAAAACAATCATTAACGGTGTTAAAAAAGGTTACAACTATTCTGATTTTGCGATTTTAATCAGAGATAATTCCATTGTTGACAAAATAATTGATGTTTTTAAATCATTTGAAATACCCGTTAACGGTAAATTATACAGCGAAACATTTGAATTTTTTAAAGTAAAATTTGAACGAATTTTAATGATGTGCGAACTTCTGCATAAATTAAAAATATCTGCATTTACTGATTTTGAAAAAGTTTCTTTAAACTCTCTTGTTGAGCTCGAAAATTATGCTGAGCAGTTGAATTTATTAACTGAAAATTTCTTATATGAAACGATAAAAAACAAATACGATACGGAAAAGTTGTTATCCGTACAAAATCGTCAAAACTACCGTTTTTTACTTTCCGCAGTCCTTGAATACATGTCTGTTTTAAATAAAGATGATTCTGAAAAAATAAAGAAAGAAATAACTTCTTTGATTAAGTGTTATTCTTTGTTTTCCGAGGGTGATTTTGTAAGAATTGCAACATTAATTGCGGATGTTTCCAATGTTTCCGATGATAATTTTCACAAGTTTTTTGCAAAGTTTTTATCTGATTTAAAAGGATTATCCGATTTAAAAGCAGAAATGTTTAATGAAAATCTCAGTGTTACATCGGTTTTAAATTTGATGCAATCGAATTTGCAAGAAAATATCGAAACTGATAATAAAGTTTCGGTAATCAGTATCTTTAAAAGTTCGGGGCAAACTTTCAAAACTGTTTTTCTTCCCTCTCTTGTTGAGGATTATTTCCCGAAGAAAAAGAAATCAACATATTTTATTTCAGATGAAGCCAATATTAAAATTTCCGAGGCTTTAAATAAAAAGTTTGAAAATTTTGAAAAATTGATTTTTTCAACCGAAGATGAATTGGAAGATGAAAACAGTTTGCTTTATAC
>CAZOGS010000016.1:15623-18050 GCA_964579375.1 uncultured Muribaculaceae bacterium | reverse complement strand
AAAAGCTGATGTGAAGGAGTTTTTGTTAACATCGGATAAAATTTTAAATTCTGTTGAAGAAAAAAATCAAGAAAATTCCGAAGAAGCTGTAAAACAGTTGCAGGATTTTTTAAACAAGGTAGACAAAAAAGTTGACAGGCTTGCGAAGTTGCAGGCTGAAAAAGATGATGAAATAGACATTGTCGGGGATGATTTTCAGTTTAAAAAGTTTAAAAAAGAATTAACGTTTTTCCAAAATGAGTTGGACGAAAGTATCCACGGGCAGTTTGGCGGATTGAGCGAAACCGTTACGACAGTTGTTTCCGAGATGAAACGCAAAACCGAAGAGTTGCAGGAATATCTTGAACAGGATACTAAAAAGCAACTTAATCAAATCATCGATGATATAACTGCCGTTAAAACGGAACTTGACCTTGTTGCTCATGATGTGGATTCAATAGATAAACAGGCAATTTTTGAAACGGAAAAAAGAACGAAACAGATTGTCGGTTTGGCTAAAAAGTCAAAAGATGATGTTATTGCTGAAATTCAAGATTTGAAACAAATAACGGCAAGAGCTTCGATACTTGACGCTTACAATGAAGAAAATAAAGCAATTTTTGAAAAAACGAATAAAGAAAACATTGAGTTGTTCAATAAGACAAATGCCGAAAATGTTGCTTTATTTGAAACTCGTACGGCTGAAAATCTTTCGACTGTCAAAAATGAGCTTGTACAAGTCCGAAACAATCTTCATACGCAAATTCAGGAAGTCTTGAGAAAAATTGTTATTCAAGATGAAATTAAGTCAATTTGCGATGATGCTTTGTCTGAAATCAGAAACAATAACACTGAAATCGGTGTCGTTCGCAAGTTTATGAAAGGCACGCAGGCTGTTGAGCAACGTCAGGAAGAGCTTTTAGACGAAATCAGAATACTGATTGAAGATTTATCGGATTATGAATTAAATGAAGCTTCCGATAAAGTTGATATTATTTATGAAAACATCGGTTTGCTCAATGAATGGGCTAATAAATCGGATAAATTAATTGAAGCTTTTGATGCGTTAAGAGAAGATTTTGATGTAAACAGCGAAAAAATTGACATTGTTTATGACAATTTAACATTCATAAACGAATGGGTTAAAACGCTTGATAAATTTGCAAAAGACATTGAGGATTTAAAATCCGATTTTGAACGGGATGAAAAGCTTACCGACAAAATCGACAGCCTTTATACAAATATAAATGCGATTAAAGATTGGAGCAAAAAAGCCGATGCACTTGCTTTGCAGGTTCGTGCACTTTCTGTTCAAATCAGCGAAACGGAATCTACAATTAACTCTCAAAATCTTGCCGACATAAAAGATTTGTTTACTCAAATGACGGAAGATATGTCCAATTTGAGCAGTCGTACAAACAAAATGATTTTGGATACCGACAAGACTAACGACAAAATGGTCGGTCATTTGAACAGTCTTAATTCCATTATTGAATCATTGAAAGACACGACAAGTTCGTTTGAGTTTGTTGAATTAAAGAAAAAAATTGATGAAATTTCTTCCAATTCTCAAAAAAGTACCGGTTTTGAAAGCGTTATGACGGAAGCGTTCGGCTATCTTGCGGAATGGATTGATTCAGCAGGTTCCGTTATTAATCAGATACGTTCCGATCTCAACAACGTTCAATTCCAACAAGAAGAACAGGCTGAGCAAATTAATAAACAATATAATGAACAGGTCGAAAGGCTTGCCGAAATCAGAAATTCTTTTGTCGGATTATCAAATGAAGAACAGACTGAAACTGATACCGCCGAACAAATTGCGGAAATTATTTCTCAAAATAATTTAGCAATTCAAAATGTTATAACAAAACAAAATCAAGAAATTCAAGAAATTTTGTCAGTTCAAAATCAACAAATACAAAAGCTTCTTGAAGAACAACAGTTGCAGGCTCAAAACATTCTTTCTTTGCAGCAACAAACCGTGCAAAATTCTGCAGATTTAACGCAAATTCAAGAACATACTTCTGAAGTTATACAAAAGCTTCAGGAACAATCTCAAAATGTTGCACAAAATGTACAAGAATTGCAAGAAGCTTCGACAAAAATCGTTAATGATGTTCAGCAGTTCCGTACGGATATTGCAGACGGATTGCAACAAAATCAACAGGTTGAAACGTCAATCATTGAACAACCCAACGATGATAAGTTGTTGGAAAAACTTACTGCAATTGCGGAATATATTGAGCAAAAGGATGACTCTCAACAAATTGTAGAATCTCTCGATGCAAAGATATCCGCCTTGAGACCCGACAATTCTGAAATTAAAAATCTTTTGGATTTCATTGCTTCGCAAGTCGTTAACGCAAATGAAAACAGCGTGAAAATGGAAACGCTCTCACGCAAAGTCGATTCTATTGAAACGAAATTGTCCTCACTTGAGCAATA
>CAZOGS010000016.1:0-15523 GCA_964579375.1 uncultured Muribaculaceae bacterium | reverse complement strand
AACCGCAATTTTGCAAGCTTCGATTGCTTCTTCATAGTTTTCAATATCTTGGTAAAAACGTGACAGCTCAAAATATGCACTATCTTTGTTTTTTGTGTAAGCAATTGCGTTTTTGTAGTCTTCTTCCGCTTTTTCGAGGAAATAAGTTTCTTCTTTATTGGCAAGATATTTTTCTTTATAATGATTGCCTCGGAACCAAAGACTTGTATATTTCTTTTCATCTTCCGCAACTTCTATGGCTTTTGACAAATCATATTCCGTCAAATCTTCGCAAAGTATTGTTCGAGCTTGATACAAAACGGTAGAAGGCTTGATATTTATTGCCGCTGAAATGTCTGCGATGGCTTTATCGTATTGTCTTTTTAAACTGTAATAATAGGCTCTTGTCGTGTAATTATCAATGTCTTGGGGATTTTTTTCGATTTTTTCGCTTAATTCTGAAATTTTAGCATCGGCTTTTTTGAAATCCAAACATTCTAAATAACAAACATCTTCTTCAAGATCTTCGCCGAGTTCGATAGCCTTTTCATAATCAAACAGTGCTTTTTCAAAATCTTTTAATTGGTAATACCAATCAGCTCTGTTTAAATAATTTTCTGAATTATCGGGATTTTGTTCTATTTCTGCCGTTAAAATTTCAAGTTTTGTCATAAAATCGCTCTCCGTTTTCAGAGCAATTTTATCATGAATTTTTAAATAAAACAAAAGGCGGAATCAATCCGCCTTTCAAAATTTATTTTAATTTACCCGTTATTGCGGAAACCAACCGACAAACGGTAAGTTTCTGTAAAATCCGATGTAATCCAAACCATAACCGACTAAGAATTTGTCATCCACTTCAAATCCGTAATAATCAGGTTCTACGTCAACAATTCTGTTGCATTTTTTGTTGATTAAAGTGACAAATTTGAGCTTTTTAATGTGATAGTCATTTCTGAAAAGTTCAAGCAATTCTTTTCCCGTGTTTCCTGTATCGCAGATATCATCAACAATAAGGACATTTTGGTCATTTAAATTCGGGATTTTTGAGTCGATAATTTTTACATTTCCCGTTGATTTGAACTCATTACCGTAGCTTGAAACTTTAATAAATTCAAGCTGAATGGGCGTTTTCATCTTTTTGATTAAATCGCAAGTGAAAAGCACGGAACCTTTCAAAATACTGATGACATAAAGAGGTTCGTCTTGAGGAAACTCTTCGTCAATCATATCGGCAAGTTCTTGTGTTCTTTTGTCTATTTCTTCCGCCGAAAAAAGTACTTGTAATTCTCTGATATCTCTGTCAGGCATATTCAAAAAATCAATATCTATCATAATTATATCTCCGTTTTGAGTTCTATTTTGTGCGTTGCTTTATCTGTTACTCTTAATTTTTCGCTCATTCCGACACCGGCAATCCAAAGTACCTCTTGACCTTGACAGAGCAGTAACAGTTTATCTCTTTGATGTCCGGGGATGTTTTTGTTGATGAAATATTTTTTTAATTTCATCTTTCCTTTCATCCCTAATGGTTGAATAATATCACCATCCCGTCTTGTTCTCAAGACTAAAGGAAAATTTATTTTACTCATATCCGCAAATATAAATTTTGCAGTCTTTTTGGGAAAATATTCCACATCTTTGTCAAATTTTTCTATAACAAGGCTTTCTCTGTTTTCAAAAGGAAAATCGCCTTCTCCCGTTATGATAACTTCTCTTAAAGATTTTTCAGCCTTGTCATTTTCATCTAAAACATAAGTAAATTTGTGCGAAACAAATAATGTTAATGTAGATGTTAAGGAAAGGGTTTTCCCTGATTTCGAGAGATTGTTTTCTCCGATGAAATTCATTACCTCTTGAACTTTTGTGAAACTCGGTTCAATATCGTTTTTTAACAACAAATTATAAACAAAATGCCGTCTTATTGCGGAATTTAATCGCATAAAGTTTTGTGTCAGCCACTTTTTGTTAAGAACAATCTGGGCTTCGATATTTTCCATAAGCTCATCAATTATCTTATTGTTTCCGATTGCAATTTCCGCAAGGTTAATCAATGAGTTTTCCACGTTCGGGTTTATTTCACGCAATCTCGGCATAATGTTGTGACGGATGTTATTTCTTGCATATCTCGTATCCTGATTGCTTGAATCGTTGTTCGGAAGCAATTCGTTTTGCATACAATAAGCTTCAATATCCGCTCTCGAAAAGGAAAGAAGTGGACGAACAATGTTCATATCGTTAAGTTTTCGAAATTCTCTTATACCTTCAAGTCCGTTTAGTCCCGTACCTTTTGCAATTCTGTACAAAATCGTTTCCGCATTATCCGTTTTTGTGTGTGCGGTTAAAAGAACATCGGCTTTGTTGTAGTCATAAGTCCTTTTGAAAAATTCGTAACGTTGCTCTCTTGCAACGGCTTCGGTTTGTTTTATTCCGTCATCAATTCTTTCCGCTCTGAATTTTATATCAAATTCGGCACAAAATCTTTGTGCATTCGCTTCTTCGTCGTCTGATTCTTCTCCACGCCAAGCGTGATTTAAGTGTGCCGCAACAAAATTGAAACCGTATTTGTCTGATAATTGTTTAACAATGTGCAAAAGACACATCGAGTCCCATCCGCCGGAAAAGCCCACAATAATTGTTGTATTCGGTGTTAATGAAATGTATTTTTCAAGAATATTTTTTACTATGGTAATCATGTATCTTTTATTCCGCACTTTTATTATATATTTTATAACACAATTGCGTTTTTTTCACCATCTGTCTTTTAAATTTCGTGCAAATGATTTACAATTATTTTTTTTCGCCGTCGATTTTTTGTTGAATTTTGTTCATCGCCGCAAAAATGTCTTCAAAAACAGATTGATAAAGGTTTAATTCTTCATCGTATTTCATCGGACATCCGAACTTTTCAAGTTCATCCGCAACATTTTCGCTCAATTCGCCGCCGTTTTCCAATATTATTTTTGCAAGTTCTTGCTGATTGTTCAATACCGTTATATCAAGCGGTGTCATACTGTCATCCGCTAAAACATTGGCATCCGCTCCGTGTTTTAACAAAAGCTTCACCATTTCAATGTTTCCGTTGAAAATCGCATAATGCAACGGTGCAAGTCCTTCTTCCGAAAGAAGGTTTATTTCTTCAAAAGTTTGTGCGATTTTATCTACTTCTTCAAGATTGTTGGAATTTACTAATGCACAAAATTTACTTAACGGGGTTTCTTCCGCTTGTTTTGTCGCTTTGGTTTGCTTTTCTGAAGGTTCTTTTTGCGGGGTAACTTCTAAAACATCAACGGTCGGCTTCACGTCTTCCCCGATTTCTGATTTTTCTTCTTCCGGCAAAAGCTTTTTCGCCTCTCCGCCTGCTTGAGCTATTAATATTTCCGCTTCTTTATTTTGAATTTTTATTGCACGGTCTAAGGCACTGTAACCTTCCGTATCCGGCATGTTTATGTTTATTTCAGCTTTTACAAAAAGTTCTATCGCCTCTTTGTCATTTTTAATAATGGCTTCCGAAAGTCCGTCATTTGTAAATTCATAACCCTTTATTAATAAGTCACACTTGCACTCTTCCACATTTGCCGCACTCATCGGAAGGCTTAATGCGAAAATTGAAAATAAACTAAGTAAGTATTTTTTTAACACTCTCTTACACTTTCTCCCCGTTTGGGGTCAAGTTTAGTATAGTTTTTTTCTTGTTCAAAGTAAAGGGCTTTTCTAAAAAATAATATAAATTGTCTATAAAATTTTAAAAATTAAATAGTTTTGCACTAAAAAAGGGAGCCTTTAAAAACTCCCTTTTGTTATATTTTTTGTTTCTTATAAATCAACCATATCTTCAGCTTCTTCAAGAACTCTCGGTGTCATAAGAATAACCATTTCTGATTTATCTTTGTAAGTAATCGTCGTTCTGAAAAATGCTCCGAGGTAAGGAATGTCACCTAAAAGCGGGATTTTTTGAACGGAATTTGTATCGTTTTCGATGATTAAACCGCCCAAGACTAACGTTTCACCGTTTTTGACTCTTACGCCGTCCAATTTCATATTTCTTCTTTCAAGCAAAGTACCTGCTTTGACTTGGTTGCCCAATTCGTCATTTTCATATACTGAATCGTAAGGTGTTGCATAATCCAAATCAATGTTCATTGTTACATATCCGTCAGGAGAAATGAACGGTGATACGGAAATTTTCATACCGCTGTCTTCACTGATTGTATATGTCTTTGAAATAACAGGTGTTTCTGAATATGTTGAATCTGAAACCTGTGATTCAGCTTTTTCAACGTAATCTTTTGTTAAATCAATTTCTGATGTATTTCCGTTTGTGATGATGATGGTCGGCTTTTGAAGTACTTTTGCTTTTGATGATGATTCAAGCCAAGTAATTGTATCCCAAATTGCCGATTTGCCGTATGCTCCGATTTTATATGAACCGGGGATATTATGCTTGTGATAAAACATAATCGGACCTGTTTCCAATACGCCGCCGATAAAGCTTATCGGGAAGTCATTGTTTTGGAATACCCAATCGTTTTGGAATGTTCTGTTTGCATTTTCGGACAATTCCATAACTACAATTTCAAGAAGTACTTGAGGTTGTTTTCTGTCGTGAAGTACGATAAATTCATTTATCAATTGGATTTGTTCGTTGGAACCGCCAATTACGTTAATCGTTCCCAATGATGTGTTATAAACAACCGTAATCGGTGCTGACGTGAATGATGATAACGAGGAACCGCTTACTGTGTTTGCAACTTTACAAGCGATTTTGCCGGCACCTAAAGTAAGTTGGGTTGAATCTGCCGCACCTGTCATTGTACCTGCAAGTTTCGTCGTTCCCGCATCAGATGTGTTCGGGAATAAAGAATCACAAATTAATTGTGCCATTTCTTTTGGTGTTACGTTATTAATTTTGTATGTCGTTGTAATCGGTTTTTCATCAATTTTTGCAATAACTTTTTTCGCCATTGCGTAGTCATTTTCCGTTCCGAAAATCATTATTTCGTTGCGGGAAGGATCGGTAACAACAATATTACCTGATGAAAGTCCAGGTTTTCCCAAACCGAAAATGTTTTTGTTTAAAAAATTTGCAACCGATGCAGCATCAACATATTTGATAGGAATTTTTCGTATGCTTTTCTTTGCGTAATTGTTTGCCTTCGCCTTTTCTACCGTCATAACAATCAATGTTTGATTATCAACAATGTATGTAAGCTGTGCGGTTTCCGCAACAAGATTGATTGCACTCGTTAACGTCGTGTCAACCAAATCCATTGTAACCGTTCCGCTGACTTCTCCGATTGTGATAAAGTTCAAACCTGCACGGTCTGCGAACATTCTCAATACTTGTTGTACATCCGTATTTCTGAATGAAATGGATACAATCGAATTACCGTTCGGAATGGTCGGATTTTGCAAACTTACAACTTCTTCTTCGTTGTTGTCAAAATTCCATGATCTTGCACTCGCCGAAAGCTCTAAATTGCCGAATATTAACAATCCTGCAATCATTATCGGTAACACTTTATTTTTTAGCATTTTTAACATTTCATAGCCTCTTTTGTAAACTAACATTATTGTTTTGCTGCACCTTTGAATTTTGTTTCTAAGTTTGAAATTTCAATCGGATTTGTGATTTTTTCCGCATTCAAAGGCTGTCCGACTGATGCTCTGTAAACATTGTTATCCGAACGAATAACAACTTTATTCTTCGTTATTGCAATAAATTCAAATCCGCTTAAAATATCACCGACTCTGACTAATTGGTCAATTCCGTCAATATTAATAATTGCGGACGGACGTCTTGCATCATACATTATACCTGCAACTTTTGTTTGTAAAAGTTTTGTAACTGTCGCATCTTCGGGTGCAAGCTCCGGCGGTTCGATAATTTCAAAATCTAAGCCGCTTTCCGTTGTCGTTTTAGTTTCTGCTGTTGCTGTTTTTCCTCCCGGAGGTGCAAACGGATTTTTTCTTCCGACATCACCAATGGAAATTGTAACATTTTCTGTGTCGTTCGGTTTGTTTGCAAAAGTCGGAGCTCCTTCTTCAGCTTCAATTTCTAATCCCGATGCTTCATCTTGACTTTCCGCTTTCGGTTTGTCTTTCGCCGAGCCGTCAACGCTTAACGCACCTTCTTCGCCTTCCCCTGCTGCTCCTTCATCTATGTCGATGGAAATTTCTCCGTCTTCAGATGTCGCTTCTGCTCCGAGTCCTTCGGGGGCTTCCGCCGTTTCTGCTGTTTCAGCTGTTTCCGTATCAACTACGGCTTCCGCAACCGGTTCCGCTTTCGGTGTGTTTTTTGCCTTTTGTATAATTAATCCGACGCAACCTAACAATATCAAAAGTATGACAATCGCAATGATGATAATGATTGTCTTTTGCTTTCCGTCATTATCTCCCGTGCCGTCGCCGTTATTATTTTCGTATTCGCCTTCTTCGCCCTCTTCGCCTTCTTCATACTCATTGTTTTCGTATTCGCTGTCGTCAAGAGTGCCGAATTCCGTGTCTTCTCCGTAATCTGTTCCGAAATTATCATCGTAATTATCGCCGTACTCGTCGGAGAAGTCTTCATCAACGTATTCTTCGATATCGTCTTCGTTATGCCATTCGTTTGGAGTGTTTAACATTTTTTATTATTCTCGTAAGAACTTGTAAGTTCTCATTTTATAAATAAATCAATCTTCAGAAACTATTCTGCATTACTATCTATAATATACCGTTTTTTTTCGTTTGAAAAATAGTTTACATAAAAAAATACTTAATTAAGTGTATTTTTTGAGTTTTAAATGAAAATTATTATTGGATATTCCTTTTGTATAACCTATTAAATTATTAATAAACTCAGTAATAATGCAAGCTTTAGGCTGTTTACCGAATATTTGTTTTTTTACAAAATTTCCGAGGTTGCCATAATTGCATTGTAAAGATTTGTGAAGATATGTTATTCAAATTTTAAGAAAATTTTTAGATATGTTTCAAAATCTGTTAAAAGTAGACGGTAAATATAATTTTTGATAAAATAGCGACAGGGGAGAAACAAATGGCAACGATACAGTTAAATTTAAGTACATCCGAAGAGCTTGCAAAGTCGGTTTTAGACATTGAAGCGAACTCAATAGCGGAGTTAAAAAACAGATTAGGTGAAAATCTTACGCAGGCACTTGATACGATAATCAAGAGCAAGGGTAGAGTTATAGTAACGGGTATGGGAAAATCGGGGCATATCGGGCGAAAAATTGCAGCGACGTTATCCTCAACGGGAACACCCGCATATTTCTTGCATCCTGCGGAAAGTACGCACGGTGATTCCGGTGTAATTACAAGGCAAGATGTAGTAATTGCTCTTTCAAACAGCGGAGAAACTTCGGAGTTGTTAAATTTATTGCCGTTAATCAAGAGATTTGAAGTCCCTCTGATTGCTTTTGTCGGCAAGACGACTTCAACGCTTGCAAACAGGGCGGACATTGTTTTTGATGTATCTGTAGAGCAGGAGGCATGCCCGTTAGGAAAGGCACCGACGGCAAGCACGACGGCGGCACTTGCGATGGGGGATGCACTTGCGATTTGTTTGTTGCAAAAAAGAGGTTTTTCGGCGGAAGACTTTTTACTTTTCCATCCGTCGGGTTCTCTCGGAAAGGGAATTTTGTACACTGTCGGTGATTTGATGATAAGAGGCGAAGAGCTTCCGATTGCCGATGAAAATACGAAATTTTTGGATGTTGTTAAAATTATTTCCGAAAAGAAATTGGGTACTGTAATTTTAACGGATAAAGACGGCAAGATGACAGGTGTTTTAACGGATGGTGACATCAGAAGAATTTTAATGAAACATTTGAACGTAGAGGCTCTTATCACGAAAGATGTTATGACCGTTAATCCGAAAACGACGACAGAAAAGGCTCTTGCGGTCAAAGCACTTGCCTTAATGGAAAAATATTCGATTACAAGTCTTGCGGTTTGTGATGAAAACAAAAAGCCGACAGGATTAATACACATTCACAATTTATTAAAAGCCGGAGTTGCGTAGTATGAAAGAAGATGAACTTAATAAAGCGGCGTCGAAAATTAAAATCGCCATTTTTGACGTTGACGGAGTAATGACAGATGGCGGATTGATTTATGATCAAGACGGAAAAGAATACAAAGTTTTTAACGCAAAGGATGGGCAGGGGCTTGTCATGCTTAAAAGAGCCGGTATAAAGACGGTTGTTATTACGGCAAAAGAGTCTTATATGGTTCAAAAAAGATTTACCGATTTAGGTTTCACAAGGATTTATCAAGGTCAAAAGAATAAGGAACATGCACTTGATGAAGTTGTGGATGATTATGAACTTAAATTTGATGAAGTTGCTTATATGGGTGATGATTTGCCTGATTTGTGCGTACTTCGCAAGGTCGGTTTGCCCTCATGCCCGAAAGATGCCGTTCCCGAAGTCGTTAAGGCTTCGAGGTTTGTAACGACGAGATTAGGCGGGCATGGTGCGGTCAGAGAACTTTGTGATTTGATTTTGAAAAACAAACCCTAATAAAAAAGTTTATAAAATTTTAAATAGCGAAAGAGAAAGGTTTTTAAATTGAATAACCAAGACAAAGAACAGTTTGAACTCGGGCTTACGACAGAAGAACTCGAAAGAAGAACCAATAAAGATGCACTTCCGTCGACAACGATGTTAAAAGTCGGTGCACCCGAATTTGAAAATTTGGAAAACGGTGACAAGGAAGCGTTAAAGCATCTTGTCAAAGCGGCAAAAATTTTGGAAGAAGTCCATTTGCAATTGGACAACCCTAAAAACATCCCGTTCAGAGAATTTTTGAAAACAGAGGTTTCAAAAGGCAATAAAGATGCGGAAATGACGATGAAATTATTTTTGGGTCAAAAGGGGATGAATGCTCTTGACACCGAATCTAATATGATAAATCTTGCTAAAGGGGTTGAAGAAACTGACGGCAAAGGTTTTTATCCTCAAGATTTAGGGGCTGAAGAATTTCAAAATATATTGATAAAAATGTTAAAAGACGGCAAAGATACGGAAGTTGCGAAAATTGTCAATCAGCGTTCGGTCGTTTTTCGTGACGGGGAAAACCTTAAAGCTGTTGATTATACGGAGCTTTTTAAGGATGAATTTGAAAAAATGGCACAAGAGTTCGAAAAAGCTGCCGAAACTTCGACAAATTCCGATTTTGCGGAATATTTGAAATTGCAGGCGAAAGCTTTGCGGGTTGCAGACCCGATGGCAGATGCTTATGCGGATAAAAAGTGGGCAACTTTGCAGGATACTCCACTCGAGTTAACAATCACAAGAGAATGTTATGATGACACTCTTTCGACAAGTATTTCCGAAAACAAAGAACTTCTTCAGATGCTTGATGAAAGAGGTATCCAAGTCTATCCGAAAGATTCTTTGGGTTGCCGTGTCGGAATTGTTAACAAAGAAAGCACGAATGATTTATTGAAAATCAAAAAATTCTTGCCCGAAATGGCAAAAATGATGCCGTTTAACGACAAATATACTCAAAATATTAAACCCGAAGGTGACAGCAAACAAACCATGGTCGACGTTGATTTGTTAATGTTGGCGGGGGATTGCGGAGCGTACAGAGGCGGTGTTACTCTTGCCGAAAATTTGCCGAATGATGACAAAATGTCTTTATCCATTGGCGGCGGTCGCAGAAATGTTTATCACAGACAGATTAGATTGGGTGCGAAACCCGAAAAGGTCAAAGAAAGACTTGATGCAATTCTTGACCCCGAACAGCACAAATATTACAACCTTGAGGCTGACCATTGGTTTACTATCGGGCATGAAAATACGCACTCGTTAGGACCGACACAAGGTCGTGAAAAGTTGGGCAAATATCAATCCATCATTGAAGAACACAAGGCTGATGTCGGTGCGATTTCTTGTATGGATATGTTGACGGAAAAAGGAATGTATACCGAAGAACAACGTCTTCAAATTCTTGTTTCGTTTGCGGTTGATAATTTCTTGAAGGCGAAACCCGAATTGACACAGGCTCACAGGGTGCGTTCGGTAATGCAAACGAACTTCCTTGAACGTGAAAATGCGGTTGTCGTCAATGAAAACGGAATCATTCACGTTAATGTGGAAAATGTTGTTCCCGCAGCACAAAAAATGCTTAAAGAGGCAATCAGGGTGCAACTTTCGCAAGATGTTAACGAAGCCGAAAAGTATGTTAATGAGTATTTTGTTTGGGATGAAGCTTGCGAAAATGTTGCAAAAAATGTTCGAAAAATAAGCAAAAAACTGAACGGATACCTCGAAACTCCATTGGCTGACAAATTGGAGGAAGAATAGCATCGGCAAAAAATTGTCACAATCCGAAAATTTAAAAGGCGTAATTTATCGATTACGCTTTTTGAAATGAAAAATAAAAATCTGATTGTTTTTTATCTTTGATATCGTTATTATTTAGATATGAGAATAATCGGAATAGATCCCGGAACGGCAATTGTCGGATACGGCGTAGTTGACTATATTGACGGAGAATGCAACCTCGTAACATCGGGGTCAATTCAGACGGATAAAAATTTGGACGATGCTTCAAGGCTTTGTGAGATTGAAAGTGACTTGACGATGCTTTGTGAAAAATACAAGCCGGATGTTGCAAGCGTTGAAAAGTTGTTCTTTTTTAAAAATCAAAAAACGGTTATTACGGTGGCTCAAGGCAGGGGGGTAATCCTTGCGACACTTGCAAAATGTGGGATAAAAATTTTTGAATATACACCCTTGCAAATAAAAATGTCTATAACGGGCTACGGAAAAGCAACAAAAGATGATGTGGCGGAAATGGTGAAAAAAATGGTAAATTATACGGTCTTCCCAAAATTGGATGACAGTGCCGACGCAATTGCCATGGCGGTTTGTCACGTTAGAAGCTGTGAGGTGTAAATGACACATATTAAAAATTTGGCAATAATATCACTTATTTTCGGTGCAATTTCGGGCTTTTTGGCTCTAATTCCGATATTCGGCATATTAATTTTGCTGATTTTGATTTTCTGTTCCTCGTTTTTGATTATTGTTTTTATGAAAAAAACGGCACTTTTACCCAATCCAAATGAGCAAACGGGCATGCTTTGGGGCGGGATTTCGGGATTTTTTGCTTTTATCGGTTTTTCGATAATTTTTCTTCCCTGTTCGTTTATTTTGTCATTAATTTTTAAAATGTCATATTACACGGGCATCGGAATGATTATGAAAAGCGGATTTTCTATCATGGTAACGCTTGTATTGTTTTTGGCAATATTATGTGCAATGATGAATGCGTTTGCTGGGCTTGCATCGATTTACGTTTTTAACGGTAATAATCAATCATCGGTACTTCCTCAAAAAAATGCAAATTTTAATTTAAACATAAAAAAAAGGAAATAATTTATGGCTTTTAAATCAAAAATAAAAACAATCGAATGGGTTGATAATGTTTCAAGAATGATTGACCAAACAATTTTGCCGAAAGAATTTAAGTTGGTTGATGTAAAAACTTGCGAAGAAATGTACGATGCAATCAAAACGATGATTGTAAGAGGTGCTCCGGCAATAGGAATTGCGGGTGCTCACGGGGTTGCTCTTGCCGCTCTTGATGCAAAAGTTTCCGTCCAAAACAGAGAAGAATTTGACAAAATTATTAAAGAAAAAGGTGAATATTTAAAAAGTTCAAGACCGACCGCCGTTAATCTTATGTGGGCTGTTGATAAACAGTTAGAGCTTTTGGACGGCGAAGGTTCAATTGATGAAATTACTCAAAAACTCATCGATAATGCCATTGTTATGGAAAATGAGGATATTGAGATTAACAAGAGAATGGGTGATTTCGGTGCGAAAATTGTGCCGAAAGGTGCGACAATTCTTACTCACTGTAATGCCGGTGCTTTGGCTACGGTCGGATACGGCACGGCTTTGGGCGTTGTCCGTTCGGCTTATGCAAAAGACCCGACTATCAGGGTTTTTGCGGATGAAACCCGTCCCCGTCAACAAGGTGCAAGACTTACAACGTGGGAATTGACCGAAGACGGAATTGACACAACGTTGATTACGGACGGAATGTGTTCATATTTTATGAACAAAAAAATGATTGATGTTGTAATTACGGGAGCGGACAGAATTGCCGCAAACGGTGATGCCGCAAATAAAATCGGTACATACACGGTTGCAATTTCCGCAAAATATCATAACGTCCCGTTTTATATCGCAGCTCCTTTATCGACGATTGACCGTTCGATTAAATCGGGAGCAGAAATTAAAATCGAAGAACGTAACCGTGAAGAAGTTACTCATATCAACGGTGATTGGATTTGTTCCGAAAAGGTCAATGTTATTAATCCGGGGTTCGATGTTACTCCGAATGAATTGATTGCGGGAATTATTACCGAAAAGGGTATTTTAAGACCGCCTTTTGAACAATCTATCAAAAAAGCGTTCGAAGAATAAAAGAAAAAGGCTCATTTGAGCCTTTTTTAAATTTCATACAGAAGATTTTTGATGATTTCGGCGGAAATTTGAGCGGAATGATGTTCAAATTCTCCGAAATTTTCTGTTTTTGTTCCGTCGGCAAGATCTGATATCGCCCGAACAATTAAAAACGGAATGTTGTTTAAAAAGGCGGTTTGGGCAATCGCCGCACTTTCCATTTCTCCTGCCGTTGCGTTAAAAAGTTTTTTCAATTCTGTTTTCTTTTCCACTGTTCCTATGAACATATCTCCCGATGCAATAATTCCCGTGTGCAAATTTTCTTGAGGCAAAGTCTTTCGGGCAACTTCTTCAAATTTTGCGTTCAATAGTTCGTCGGCATAAAAATAGGTCGGTTCTTTCGGGTTAATTCCGTTGCAAACATAGCCCCTTGCATAGCCTAAAGCTGTTGCATCAAAATCGTGATGAACCAATTTTGTTGCAATTACGACATCTCCGATTTTTAAATCTTCGGCAATCCCGCCAGCAACGCCCGTATTTATTATGCAATCGGGTTGAAACTTGTCGGTTAAAAATTGAGTACAACTTGCTGCCGCAACTTTTCCGACTCCGCTTCTCGCAACAATCACTTCGTGTTTGCCAAATTTTCCCTTGAAAACGGTAAATTTTCCCGCCTGTATTTCTTCGGGATTTTCAAGAAGGTTTCTTAAAAGTTCGATTTCACAATCCATCGCACCAATTACGGCAATTTTTGAATTATTTTTCATAAGTCATTTTTTCCTCTGTCCAATTTGCCAAAACCGTTAACATATCTTGTGCAGTCGCTTTCGCACCTTGCAAATTATGTTCCTTGTAATTTCCGCACTCTTCTCTTTTTGTTCCCGGAATTTCACCTTCAAAATCTTTTATAAAAACAAATGTGTTTTTAATTAAGTCTAATACCTCTTTGTGGCTGATATTATCCCTCACAAGAAAATAAAACCCCGTTCTGCATCCCATCGGGCCTACGTAAATAATATCATTTGCATACTTAGTATTTCTTACAAAAGTTGCGAATAAATGTTCAAATGTATGCATAGTGCTGTTTTCGAGGTAATCGTTTTCGGGATTGTTCGGCTTTTTCATTCTTATGTCATAAGTTACGATATCTCCGTCAATACGGGAAATATACATCCCCTTTTCCAATTTGTCGTGATTGACACTGAAACTTGCTATTCTTTTCATATTTTCTCCTGCCTTGGGAAAATTTTACAACAAGATTGCGGATTTTTAAAGCATAAAACATTCCTCGGTAAAATAATTTTGCCTTACTCTGCGAAAATTTGTTCAACAAAAACATATACTCATTTCTTTGTTGATAAGTCATTTGATGTATATTACAAAATCTTAACATTTTTAATCTTTTTAGGTGAGAAATTTTTTCAAAGTTTTGGTATCATAAGAATACAGACTTGAGAGATACAGTGTAAGCAGGAAAACGGAATGAACAAGGAAATGGCAGACAAGACAAAAAGTGCAGTAAATTTGTGCAAAGTTAAATTGGAAAATTTGAAATCAAGATTGAGTAAATCAAACGAAGCAAACATTGTTTATAATCGTGTTTTGATTGAAAAAGCGGTGCTTGAACATAATTTGAAGAAAAATCCGTTTGGCTTTATCGACAATGTAAAACGAATTTTCACAAAAGAAGAAAAAAGAATTTGTGATTATTTTAAAAAATAGTTTTATTTGCGTTAATTGGTAAAAAATGTAAGAGATGTAAGAAAAATCAAAAAATCGGGATTTATAACCTGTTTCAATGATTGCTCCCTGTTAGGTTACGGCTTTATAAAAACGGAGCTTAAAAATTGATAAAAGGAATAAAATTTCCGAAACCAATCAGAGAAATAAAACATTATATTAAAGGGTCGGTTTTTGAAAATCGGCTCTTTTTGTTGTCGAATTTAATCATTGGCATTTTATAAAAAATTGTATCAGCCGGAAATTTCTGTTATTATTGTTGTTGTATTTGAAAGAAAAATTAAAAGTGATAAAAATCTCTAAAAAATATAAATATTTCATAATACTTCTTCTTTTGCTTGTCTTGTCCGTAAAATTAGGAATATTTTTATACGAAGACAATAAAATAAATAAGCAATTTGACTATGAAACAACGGAAATAATGATATCTCAAAAATCAGATGTCTATGAACCTTTTAAAAAATTAATTCCTCATTTTATCGTATACAAAGCTTATGTTAATTTTAAACCCATAGAGTTTGTAAGGTTGGGTCTTGACGCATCGTCACAGTACTTTGTTCCTTATTATGCCTTGGAAAAATCAGATGCCGTTATCGGATACGGGGTATTGCACGATATTGATTTTGAAGATTGGTATTCAAGAGAATATAACAAACCTTCTTATGCTTTTGATTGCGGAATAAGCGAATCTCCTCGTGATGATACAAGCCCTCTGTGCCATTTTTCATCTGAGTGCATCGGCACGGATGAGTGCATTTTGCCTTGGCTAAAATCGTCAAAAAAAATACATACTTTTCCCGAAAAACTAAAGGAATTAAATTTGGAGAAAAAACCGATATACGTTCGTTTTGATACCGGTGCCGAAGCGGTTCCTCATATCTTGGATGATATTCTTGCCAATTCCGATTATATTACGGGAATTAGTTTTGTCATCCATTGTGACGACGGGAAAACTACCGCATTGATGGAAAAACTCCTTCCCGAAATTGAGAAAAATTTTATATTGGTCGCAAGACACACCCACCCTTGTCACAAATTAAAGTTTCAAGTTCCCAAAACAAGACATTACTTCGGAATGGGAATGTCTTTATCTTACGTCAACAGAAATCTTGTCGACAGCTATCATATCAAGTTAAATCAAGATACAAATGACTTTGATTATGACGGTTCTCTGCTCTTCTTAATCCGTTCTGATATAATGCTTTATCACTATATTCCATATGTCCTCAAAACATCAATGAACGATTTTGTTTATGAAATAAAACATATTTTCAAAAAGAATAATTTTAAATAAAATATCAACAACAGAATTTTTTATTTATAATACGGCTTGAAATTGTCGATTTGGTTGATTAGAGTGTCAAATTTGCCGTCGA
>CAZOGS010000015.1:8061-18094 GCA_964579375.1 uncultured Muribaculaceae bacterium | reverse complement strand
GGGTTGCAGGTTGCACCCACCATTGCCCTGAATGCCAAAATCCGATTACGTGGGATATAGCAGGCGGTTTGCCGTTTGACCAAAAAGCTGAAGATGAACTTTTTGAAGCCCTCAAACCTGAATATGTTTCGGGAATTACCTTCAGCGGCGGCGATCCTTTGCACCCGTTCAATCAAAGTGAAGTAACAAGATTGGCTAAAAAATTCAAAGAGCTTGAACCCAATAAAACTGCGTGGCTTTACACGGGATTTTCTTGGGAAAACATTAAAGATTTAGAAGTCGTTAAATACCTTGACGTATTGATTGACGGCGAGTTTATAGCTGATGAAAAAGATAATAATCTTCATTGGGTCGGAAGTGCAAACCAAAGAGTTATCGACGTTCAAAAGTCTTTAGAAAGAAACAAAGTTATCTTACACATCGGATAGATTGTTTTCATACAACGTCAACATTTTGAGATAAAAACGGAGGAATTATGAAAAAAATTATAACTTTGATGACAGTATTATGTTTGTTAGTAAGCCCTGTTTTTGCGGGAACACACGGTAAAAACGGTGAAGTAACGGCGAAATCAATCGGTGCAGGTGCACTGTCATTACTTGTATGGCCGGGAATCGGTCAAGCCGTTAACGGTCAAAAATATGAAAAGAACATGACGCATGCACTTCTCGGATTGACGGGAATTTTCAGAATTTGGTCTTGCTACGATGCAGTCGTTGACAGAGATGGCGGTGTTTGGAAAAACCGTATATAATAGCTAACTAATAATTTAATCAAACAGAGTGTATTTTGCACTCTGTTTTTTGTATTTTTGAGGTGATTTATATTAAGTTATAATAAAATTAATAAAAAAAATGACTGTGATTTTATTGATATATGATAAGATTTTTATTGGGTTTTGAAGGAGTTTTATGAATTTAAATAATAAAAGTGCTTTTCTCGCAATATTATTTTGTATAATCCTTTTATTCTGCATCATATTTTTTAGAGCCTTTTCTGTTGAAGTAAAAGCGAAGGGGAATGTTCCCAATAAGTTTAACATTTCGAACAGTTTTATTTTTCCAAAAACGAAAAAGAAAATTCCCCCCAAATTTATTAAGGTATTCAAATATTATTTGTACGAGAGAAACGGTAAGCAACTTACGAAAGAAGGTTACGATAAGATTGATTTCACAGATTGGAATTGTTTTATAGTAAAAAATGAAAACGGTGTCGGACTTTTGAGCGACACGGGAAAAGTAATTGTTCCTTGTAAACATTTATATATCAAACAAGTCCATAATCAACCGTTGTTTATTGCGAGAGATATAAACAACAAGTTTCATATTCTTATGGATACAGAAGGGAGAGAGCTGTTAAAAGCAGACCTTATTCAAGTTTATTCGCCTGATTGTTTTGTAACATACAACTCAAAGACAGAGCTTTATAGCGTAAGAAACGGCATTTTTGATGTTAAAATCACATCAAAACATCCAATAGAACCCTATGGAAAATTTTATAAATTGACGGACAAACGGTCTGTCAGTTTGCTGAACAAAAAAGGGAAAACAATAATTCCGTTTGAATACAGCGAGATTGTATACATCGGGGAAATTAATAACAAAGATTTTTTCAGAGTTCTAAACTCATCTTTGAAAAAAAGTGTTTGGGGGATTGTTGATGAGAAAAATCGAGTTATTATTCCTCCGAAATACGACAGCATTGTTTATTCTCAAAAAGATAAAGCCTTCTGTTGCAGGGAAAGACAAAACGTCGCAGGAGCAAACGAAATAGAAGTACACAAAGTGTATATTGATGTAAACGGCAAAATCCTATCCGAAGAAAATGAAATAATAAATAACAGACCCGTAAACAGAATGAACACAGATAATGTTAGGAATTTTGCCGGTAATTTTTATCTAAAGCGAAAAGATAACAAAGTCGGCATAGTTGACGAAAAAGGGAAAGAAATTATCCCTTACGGAAAATACGATGCATTTTTTAATTATTCTGACAATTTTATCGGCATAAAGAAGCCAAAAAATTTATTTAAAGGTGAAACTTATAAAAATCACCCAAGAATTTTGTTCGCAGAATTGTATAGTAAATACTGTTTAAACTTCAATAATAAGATAGAGATAACGATTTTTGACACAAATTTTAAAAAGTTGGCAAAATTGCAATCCGAAACTATGCCGGAATACGGAGGAAAAAATTTTATAATCATTTCCGAAAACAAAAAAATTTACGTTATCAACGAAAGAGGCAAAAAAGTTTTCAAAAGGTCGTATGAAGATTTAAGAGCATTTCCTTCTAATTCAGAAATTTTTTATTTCGCAAAATACAAAGGCAAATATGGCGTAATTACAAGAAATGAACAAACCGTAATTCCTTTTAAATACGAAAAATTTGACCATTTTGCAGGATACAGAAATAAAAACAATGATTTATTTTGTGCAAATAAGAACGGAAAGTGGGGAATAATTTCAAAAAACAATGAAGTTATTCTTGATTTTATTTCTGATTTAGCTCCTAAAATTTGCGATAACGACTGTTTTGTTATTGCAAAAGCCGAATATTCGGCAAAGGAAAAAAGAAACAACATACAAAGGAAAATAGACGAAAGAGAAAAGCAAACCAAAGCTTATCAAAATCCGCCCGTTAACCCTCAATTTAAAGAAGACGGAGATTTGCATGTTGTTGCCGTATATGAAGGTAATAAGGATAAAAACGGAGAAGTTATCGTAAACGTTGAAATAACGGAAAAGCCGATAATTCTTTTGTTGACGTCTTATGAAGGAGTTTTGTGGAAAGTGAACATTCCCGCAGGAGCACAAGTTAAGAAAATATATTATTCAAGTTACTATAACAGCAAAATCGCAACCAACAAAAAAATCCCTACCGAAAAAACAAACAAAACAATGACTTTAAAGGAATTTGATTTTAATAAAGTCAAAACTTATACGGGAAAAAATCCGTCATCATTCCAATATAAATATTGGAACGGAACATTTTGGATTGACGGGAAAAACGGTACAAAGTTAAAGTACTTCAAAAATCCTTCAACGACCCAAAATGTTTATTTTGAAAGATATAACAAAAACGATTATTATATCTCCGCTGACGGGTTAGAAATAGAATACAGAAATACAGGAGCTTACGGTTTTGCAAAAGCTAACAAATACTACAAAAAAGGTGACGGAAAGTATTATTTTGAAGCAACTTTTAAAAACAGAGGAACAAAATCTGCAACTTTTTCTAACGTAGGAATAATCTCACCTTTAAAAGAGGGTGTTTATTGTGATATTAACGGCTCGGAGGATGACGGTTGTTATTCATACAGAGCTATTAACGAGATGTCCGATGAAAGATTAAAAAATTCCTTTGTCGTCGGATTTGCAGTTGATTTTGACAGCGGAAAATATTACGTTTCTTTTGACGGGAAATGGATAAATTTGGACAATAATGAAGTATTTTTGTCACCAAAAGACAACCAAAACGGTTATTTTGAAAACAACATAATGCCGACGGGAACTTTTTTCAATGACGGAAATGAATACACCGTCGGTGCGGAAGTTTCCAAAAATGCGAAATGGATAATGAATTTCGGAGCAAAGAAATTCAAATACCCCGTTCCCGAAGGTTTTAAACCGTTTGATACGTATTCAGCAAGAAAGAATAAAACTAATGTTTAATTATACCGTTTTATACAAATCTTCAATTATATCTTTATAGAGTTCACAAACCTTACGATATTTAATTTTTAAGGTGTTTGTCAAAGTGCCGTTTTCAACCGAAAATTCTTCTTGTAAGAAATGAACGAATTTGATTTTTTCATAATATTTGTAGTGTACTTTGTGAGAAACCAATTCATTCACATCCTTAAGGAAAGCTTCTTTGAAAGCTTCATTGTCGTTAGGATTAACGGCTTCTTGTGAATTTTCATCGCACCATTTTGTATACGCATCGTTATCTAAAATTACCAATGCGGCAAGGTAAGGTTTTGCCTGTCCGACGACAACGGACTGTTTAACGAATTGAGAAGCGTTCATTTGGTCTTGAATAGGCGGAGCGTATACGTTGTAACCGTTCATCATAACAATTACATCATCATATCTTGATAAAATAACAAGATAATCATCGGGATAGGCATAAGCCAAATCCCCCGTAATCAGCCATCCGTCAGGCGTTAAGGCTTTTGCGGTTGCTTCCGGATTATTATAATATCCTTTCAAAATTTCCGGCCCTTGAAGCAACAACAAACCTGTTTCCATCGGAGGAAGAGGCTTCATTGTTTCAGGATCTACTATTTTGAATTTTGTTTTACTGAAAGGCAAACCGACTGTATACGGACGTTCAAGTTGGTCTTGCATTGTCGTATGTGTTGTCAAGCCGGTAGTTTCCGTCATTCCGTAATGTTGGATAAAGCGAATTCCCAAAATACTGTAAAAATCCTCAGCTTTATTGGCAAAACTTGCAGAACCGATTGAAACAATTGTTTCGTCCGAAATGTATTTGTTTCTGATTTTTTTATAAATGAGTTTATCTTGAATTTTTCTCAAAAGGGAAAGAGTTTTTTCACAAAATCCGTCAAAACCTTTCGGTGAAATATTTGTTTCCCTTTTTGCATACAATTTTCTTTGTAATTTCATTATTCTCATTGAAACAGAATAATTGAGCCTAAAGAAACTGCGATACAAAAAACTTTTTGAATTTATGTATGCGTAATATTTTCCGAGCAAAGTCATACCGATTTTTGGTGCAAAGTGCAACAAAGAAGGCTTCAAATCCACCAATTTATCAAAGAAATTTACATATTGTGTGTAAACTATTTTGCAACCTATTGAAAGAGCATACAAATTGAATGTTTTACCGCCAGCACTTGCCAAAGGAAATGTTTCAAGAAACAGCGTCAGCTTTTCGCCCTGTAAAACCCTTTGAATTTCTTCAATCTGATAAGCCATCCCATAGTTGACCAACACCGCACCTTTCGGCATAGAAGAGGTTCCGGATGTATAATAAATGTAACAAACATCCTCAGGCTTGTTTTCAAAATCAGAAAAATATTCTGTATTTTTATTGAAATTCAACATTAAATCAGAGAAATACTTAATTTCGGGATGTTCACGAAAAGCTTCAACTTTCCCTGTATAAATAATCATTTTCATTTTTGAGAGAAAATCGGGATTGTTTTTGATGAAAAAATCAATAACTTCGGCTTTATCCGTGATTAAAGAGGTCGATTCACTGTTGTTAAAAACATAATCCAACTCATTAATATTTACTTGTGAATTTTTTGCAACACTAATTGCTCCGATACAAATTGCAGCCTGCTCCAAAAGAAGCCAATGAGGAAAGTTTTCCGCAAAGATACAAACCTTATCACCACGTTCTATCCCAAAACTTTTATAGCACTCAGCAAGATAACAAATTTCCCTAAAAGCGGTCTGAAAACTTATATCATTAAATGAATTACCGTCAGAAAGAGCAATTTTGTCGGAAAATTTATTCGCTGCATCCTTCCAAATTTCAAAAACGGAACTGTATCCCATACTTTTCTCCTATCAAATACAGTATATCACAACTTAATTTTTATGGAGAAAATAAAAAGATTTTGTCGACAAAAAAGTCAAAAACTATATTTTTACACTAATCAAAAATATTTTTGAAAAAGTTTTTAACTTTTCCCGCTTTTTCTTCAATGACATCTTTTGCATCAGAAACAAATTCTTTCGCATCGGAAGCGACTTCTTTTGCCTTTTCTACACCTTTTTCAATTTTAGGTCTTACAAATCCGTCAACTTTTCCGAGTCCGTGAATAACGGTTTCTTCAATTTTTGCACCTGTTTTTTCGGAATCCAACACGGAAGCGTTCGTTGCTTCTTCCAAATCAGTCAACGACAGTTCATTAAGGTTATCAACAAATTTATCACGTGGGTAAGTTATTGTTTTGCTTGAATCCCAAGGATTTACGATATACACATTTTCATCGTCAATCGATTTAATACTGTAAACGTGACTGTCTACAATTTTTCCGTCCGTGATTGAAGTGTCATCCTTCTTGAAACTGCATGTTCCGGCATAATCTTCGGGATTATCCTTAAATTTATCCAATAACTTTTCAGCACTTTTATCAGCATTAATAATTCTCGGATCAATCCAATACTCAGCATTTGTACCCGTTAACAAATATACCGCTTCGTCAACCATGCCCGTTTCGAGAGGGTTTTCATTCGTCGCCCCAAGAGGTTTATGGTGAGCTCTGTCAAGCCCGATTATTGTAGCTTCTTCATTTTCGTAATTTTCTTTTCTGTATTTACCGATAGCCATTTCAATAAGATTCATATCCGTATCACCGGTAGAATACTTCTTTGAACCGTCTTCATACTGATTTAAGGCAATTTCTTCAGCCGAAAAAGTATATTCTTTTCCGCCGCCAACAAGTTTTACAGTTACACTGCCGTCATCATTGTGAGTAATAGCATCTTTTATTAATTGCTGACCTTTTTCCGAAAAATTCAAAGCGTTAACGCCTGCTAAAACCCAACAATCACCGATATTTTGTTGTTTTGTATTTCCGATTTTACCGTCACTGTTATATTTAACTTCAGTATTTTCAGAAACCAATTTCCCTGCCGTATCATAATTCGTTACGGAGGTTTTCCCAATTGTATCAACGGTTTTCACCTTTGAACCGTCATCATTATATGAATATGTTGTTGTTTTGTCGTTTAATTGTCCTTCGTAATCTTCTTCTTTTGACAATAATCTGCCTTCGGAATCATATTGGGAAACAATTTGGGAATTTTTTTCGTAATTATTGGTTTTAACGGTCTTTGAACCGTCTTCATTAACGGATGTTTCCTTCGATTTGATAATATTGTCGTCTTCATCGGTTGTTAATGTTGTTTTGCTTCCGTCAGCATAAGAAAAATTCATAACGTTGCCGTCAATTTCCAAAACGGAATCAACCGCAGCCATTGCATTTTGGTATAAAATGTCCAAATCTGCGGCAGATAAAGAATTTTCCTCAAAATTTGAACCTTCTTTTGCATTCAAAGCAGCAACAGCATCAACTTCTTCTTGCGTGATTTCCCCATCACCGTCAGCATCCAATGCGTTCATAATGTTTTCTAAACCATAATTATTAACACATAATTGAGTTCCGGATGGTGAACCGTGAACATTAGATGAATGAGATTTGTATTTTTGTTCAACTTCTTCTTTTGTGCCGACAAATACACTTTTATCAATGTAACCCTTGTTTTTTGCAAGTTTGCCTACGCCGTCTTGCAAATTGTTTATGGCGTTAAGACGGTTTTCCGTACCGTTCATTGTAAACCATTCTTTTGAATATTTTTTTATACCGTCCATAAACTTCCTTTTGACATGGCATGGCTACACACTATGTCATGTATATCGACACAAACTTTAAAAACTTTAATGTTTTTTGAAATTATTTAACAAAAAAATATATAAAACAACTACAAAATTTAACTTTTTATCTCCAAAATAAAAATACAACAAAAAAGCCTTAACTTTATGTCAAGGCTTTTTGTGTGTAAGTTATTTTTATCGATTATGCATTCGGATTAACTTTTGCGATTGAGAAGTCTTCGAAAAATTCCTTCAATTTTGCGGCATCCATGATAACTCTGTGAGATTGGTTCCAAGGATTTGTTACTTCGAACATTCTCTTTCCGTTTTCATCATCGAACGGCAATACTTTGTATGCGTGAGATGAGTATATGCTGTAAGAAACTTCTTGAGGTGATTCCATTTCGCCTTCTACTTCAGGGTGTGTACCTGCTGCGATGATGTAATCCGACGGATTTTTTGCAAACAAAGCTTCATCGATTGCCTTTTCATCTTCTTCAACCATATAGCTTTCTGCGTTGAAGCCGAGCATTTGAAGAGCAAATTCAGTATATCCGCCGACTCCGCCTGTGTAATAGTCACTCGGAACTTTGTATTCTTGATCAACTTTGTTAACATCTTCAATCATCGGACCAAATTTACCGATAACGAAGTTATCATAATCGTCAAGAACGAATAACATTTTGTGGTTAGGATCAGCCATTTCTTTGTCTACTTTTGCTTCACCTGCTTGCCAATTTGCAATTCTTTGTGTAATTTCTTTTTTCTTCTTGATAGTCAAAGAATCTTTAGGGTTTTTCTTTTCCCATTTTTCGTGCAATTCTTTTTCCATCTTCTTAACTTCATCTGCAACAACTTGCTTGTATTCAGCATATTTGTCAGCTTCGAAAGTCTTACCGTAAGCATTTTCCAAAAGTTTCATGCCTGTAGGACCTTCTGTGTATTTATCGATATCGGAATTAAGAGGTAATGCACCGTTTTTGAATACAACTTGTGTATCTTTGCCGGGGAGTTGAACCATTACATCTTTACCTTGTTGGTGGAAACAATCCAACAATGCAGGTCTTGCATAAGGATTTTCCATAACTGCGTTAATTGAAGATAACAAGTAGCAGTCACCGTTTCCGCCTTGTGCAGATGCATATCTTTCTACCGGCGGATATAATTTCAAATATGTATCGGCATCCATATCCAATTGTCTTGAATATTCATCGCCTGATTTAATGTAAATCTTGTCTTGACCGTCAACTCTGAAAACATCACCGACAGCTGTTGCTTCTTGACCTTCAGCTTGTGAAGCGTGAACAGGAACGAAAGCATCTGCCTTTGACATTCCTTGTCCTTTTACTTTGTCATAATAAGTGTCGATATCTGCTTTCGCAAGTTCGCTCATAATACCGTGTTTGCAAAGTGATGTTGTTGCCATCGGAGTAACTTCATTTTTGCAAATCAAGTGAATCATTTTCTTCATATATTCGGTTTCTTCGTCATTTTTTCTGATGACGTTACCGAGGTTTCTCTTATCTGCAGGTGACAATTCATCTGCAAACGGCAAGTTTTTAATCCATTGGTTAATCGGATCTTTCGGTTTTTTGCCGCCGCCGAATGAAACCGTATTGCCGTTGTTAACAGTTTGTGAAGCAAAATTATATTTGCCTGCCAAAACAGGTGCAAAAGGAGCTAAAGCCATTTCCGCACTAACTTTTTGCGGTTCAAAAGAGGGAACTGTCAAACAGTTATTTACTGCTTTTTTTTCAACTTTATTTTGTTGCGGTTTTACTAAATTTTCAAATACGGGATTGATTGAATTAATATACATTTTAACACCTTACACACATGTCTTACCCTTATTTTAAGTCCTCTAAAAAAATAAATTGCTAATTTGCCCAAGACATGTTAAGAAACATTACAAAGTTTTTTAAAAAAAACAGAGAAAAAGACCTGTTTAAAAAGTATAAAACTTATTTATATGATAAAATGAATTTGCAAATATATTTTGGAGCGGCAACATGAATAAAATAAAAGTTATGACAGTTTTCGGTACACGACCCGAGGCGATAAAGATGGCACCTTTGGTAAAAGAGATTGAAAAATATCCCGAAACGTTTGAAAGTATTGTTTGTGTTACTGCTCAACACAGAGAGATGCTTGATGCCGTTTTAAATTTATTTGAAATTAAGCCCGATTACGACCTTAATATTATGAAGAAAAATCAAAATCTTTGGTCAATAACGTCTGATGTTTTGATGAAGATGAAAGAAGTTTACGAAGAAGCTAAACCTGATATCGTACTTGTTCATGGCGACACAACGACTTCAATGGCGGCGGGACTTTCGGCTTTTTATGCAAAAATTCCCGTAGGTCACGTTGAGGCGGGATTAAGAACGAACGACAAATATAATCCGTTCCCTGAAGAAATTAACAGGGTTGTTGTTGATGCACTTTGCGAATACCATTTTGCACCGACAGATACATCGATGGAAAATCTTAAAAAAGCACAAATTTCGATGACACATGCCTATAAGACGGGGAATACCGTTATCGATGCACTTTTGTATATTGTTGATAACAAAGAAGCGGATATTTCAGATTTAGGATTAAATCCTAATTTAAGGACTGTTTTGGTTACGGCACACAGAAGAGAAAATTTTGGTGAACCTATTAAAAATATTTGTGC
>CAZOGS010000015.1:0-7961 GCA_964579375.1 uncultured Muribaculaceae bacterium | reverse complement strand
ACAGAACGACCCGAAGCGGTTGAATACGGCACTGTAAAGCTTGTCGGCACGGAAACGGCAGACATTGTCAAAGCGGCTGATGAACTTTTAAATAACGAAGAAGCTTATAAAAAAATGTCCGAATCGATTAATCCTTACGGTGACGGAACGGCTTCCTCTCAGATTGTGGAAATTTTAAAAACAATAAAATAGTTATTTTTGAGGCGACAGAATGTTTGACGACGTAATAAAGATATTTGAATCTGAATTTGAGTTCAAAGCATTTATGTTGCAAATTGCCAATGACTATGAGAAAAAATATTTCAGAAAATCAGAGGATTATTTTTATTTCATAAAAGACAAAGAACAATTAATTGCAGTTGCTCACGCTTATAAAGAATATCTTGAAGATGCAAACGAAAAATTGTATAACGCCAAAATCAAGAAAATTTTTTCCGGCTCGCCCGTCGTAAAATTTGTAAGTGAATATGAAGAAAAGAACGATCCCGAAAAAAAATATATGGTTCTTGAAATATTGTTAATGATTGTCATTGCGGCAAGTGCATTTTGTTACGTAATATTGTATACGGATGTTTTAACGGAAAAAATTGTATTATCAATGGGCGGACTTTTTCTGTTAGTTACCCCGTTTTTTGTTATCAGAAAAAAGATTTTGCGTTTTATGAAGAAAAAATAAACGATATTTTGCATAAGTTATTGTTTTATTTGTGTTTTTTATAAAATATTTGTCGTTTTTATGTCTAAAATTGGCAGAATTAACAGTTCGGTAACAAAATCTTATTTTTTAGCAAAATTTTGTCATGATTTTGAAATTGTAATATAATAAAAACAAAAGGAGCATATTATGTACAGAGTTTTAATAGAAACAGCTTCAAGCTTTTCACCGAAATTGTTAGGTGAATTTGAAGACCTCGATGTTGCGGAAGAAAAAGCATTTGCGGCAAAAAAAGAAGACCCCTCAACAACTTGGATTATTGAAGAAACGAGTGGCGGGTTTAACAGCTACGGAGAGCTTCTTTATCAAGAAATTGAACGAGGCTAAGTAACAAAAAAATTAAACGCATGCTTTCGGGCATGCGTTTTTGTTAAAAGAATTATTATTTACAAATAAATATTGTTCGTTTCCGTTAAAAATTTAATAAAGGTGTCTTTTGAAAGCCAAATTGTATATTTTTTCTTCTTTTTTTCTTCAGGGTCAATTCCGATAGAAAAAAGTTTATTTTTTTTGAAGAAAGAAACAATATCTTTATCGTTCCCGATGTAAACCGGTTCATGTTCGTCTTCGGGCAGGGTTTCCAATGTTGTCTTAAACTCCTCAATATCGGCATATTGGAGGTTTGTGTTTTTATAAATTGATTTCGGTCGAAACTTTTTATCTTTTTTATTAATCAAAATTGTAAAATTAATAAATTCTTTTTTCGCAATATTTTCAAAAATACGTTTGTAAATAGGACTGAACAATTCTGTGCTGTAAGAGCTGTTCAAGCCGGAAATGACATCTTCATAGTCCATGATAATGTGCATTTTCTCTTTTTCTTTGATGTTGTATTGAATGTCTTGCAAATTGTTCATAATAAAAATCCTCATAAACGAGTTACGGTATAATATTTTTAAAATAAACCGAACACTACGAAAACCCATTATAGCATATTTTTTAATTCTCTGCAACGAAGATTTTTTGTTTAAAAAGATGTACAAAAAACTTGGATATCGCCGACTGTTACACCGATTTCGTCCGTAATTTTTGTCGGAAATAATTTTTCTAAAATTTCAGCATTGATATTGTGCGATTTTTTTAAAAATTCCGTCAAGATCACCCCACGTGCGAAGTTGTCACCATCGGCGAGTTTGATAACATAAGAAGCTTTTTCGTTCAAATCTGCAATACAGCACAAATTGCCCGCTCCGACCTTTGCAATAAGATGATTTGAAGAGGCAATTATTTCACTGTCTGTACGCCCGTGACCGCCGAAATAATACGGATTATCCAAAACAGCCTTTGTAAATTCTTCAAAATTTTTATTTGTGAAAACATCAAGAAAACCGTGAGCAAGATTAGGAAGAGGGGTTGCAATAACGGGCAACGTGCACCCGTCACGAGATATCGAACAGTCGGAAAGTTTTACCTTGCAAACATCAGCAACGAAATTCAGAACATGTTTTTGAAGCGGATGAGAAATGTCGTTATAATTTTTCGGTCCGAAGCCTTTTAAAACACAATAAGCAAGCATAGCTGCATGTTTTCCCGAGCAGTTATTGTGAATGGCTCTCGGTTGTTCATTTTTTCTGATAAGATTATTTTTCGCTTCTTTATTTAACGGTTCTTGCGGAGGACAGCACAAATAACTTTCATCCAAACCGATTTTCTTTAAAATTTTTTTAATTGTTTCTATATGAAAATCCTCACCCGAATGAGATGCGGAGCAAACCGCAATTTCTTGCGGTGTAAAATTGAACGCCTTTACGACATCAAAAACAGCGGCAAACTGCATCGGTTTCATACAAGAACGTTGAAAAAAAGGATAACCGTTGTCGTTTCCGAACGAATTAACAGTTTTTCCGTTTTTATACTTCAAAAAAATTCCTGAATGGATTTCTTCCGTATAACCGTTTCGAATGTTTTGACTTAAAATCTCATAATCAGGCTTTTTCATACCTATTCATCTGCAATTTTACGAATTTTATCCAATTTTACACGTAAATCACAAACTTGTTTACGAAGGTCTTTTAATTCCGAATTAACGAGTGACGGCGAAGAAGATGAAGAAGAGGAAGGAGCACCTTCTGTTTGTTTACCTATTCCGCTCGAATTAAAGATAAATCTCTTTTTACATTCATCTTTGAGATAAATAATCGCCTTTGTTTCCTGCTCTGTAATATAACCCAACTGAATTAAAACTTCAGCGAAGTGAACCTGTTGACCTTGAGCCTCAAGCTCTTTTTGTTTCTTTACGGCTGCATTAAGCTCATCGGTAGAAATTTTTCCGATTCTTCTGAAATATTCACCCATTTTAATTCTGCCTGAAATATAAAGTGCAGTAGATGAAATTTTAGCCGAAGTCGGCTTGTTTACATATTCTTTTTGCAAACAGTAAAGGTGAATTTTTGCGGTACTTTCGAGAGTCCAAAAATTACGCAAAGTAATTTCCGCAAGCGAACAACCATCCGCACAGTTTTGCAAGAAACGATAAATCGGAGCATCTTCTTCTCTTTCATGAGATTCAAGCTCCTGTTCACCACAAAAAGTCAATTTTGGCGTAAACGCTTGATAAGTTTCTTCGATAGGAGTATTCAAATCTGCTTCTGACAGATAAGCTTGTTCAAACTCTTCTCTGATTTTAATGTAAATAATTTCCTTAATCCAAAACGGAAATTCCGTTACTTTTTCTAAAAAAGGTTCAAATATTTTTTGTTGTTTGTTTGACATAATAGTACTCCCTTTTTTAGGATAGCAAATTTTTTATCTTGTTTCAACATATGTAATAAATCGCAACACATCAGCTTGTTTGCCGTTCAAAAGTTTTGTCTAAAAATGTTTTTGTGTATAATAAAAATACGAAAGGAATTCCGCAAAACATGCAGATATTTGAGGTTAAGAACGACACCGCTGAAATATTATATGCTTGTAATGAAGAGAAATTGTATTTGTTTGATTTTTTATTCATTGAAGATGAAGAATTGACAATAGTTTCGCAGGTGACGGATATTTCTACAACCGACAACGAAAAAGAAAATATTGCCACGGTAAAATTTTGCCTTTCGGTTGACAAAAGCAATCGATTAACAAAATATAACGGACACACCCCTCATAAAAATGCAGAGGTGGGATATCTTGATGCGGCGGAAATCATTGGGCTTTTCAGACCTAAAAACAACGCAATCGTTTGGGGCGACTATATTAGAAACACCGAGCTTACGGTTTCTACGGATTTAAAATTCCTTTCTTCGGGTTTTTGCACAATCTGTGACAAAACGGAACAAGCCGAAGCTGTTGTAAAGACATTAGTTTCCTCTCTCGAAAAAGCAAATACAAAAACTTTAATTTTAGATTTTGACGGCAAATATCAAAATGTTAAAACAACAAACAAAGCCGTTTACGGAAAAGAATATCGAATTCCTCTCGACTGCAGAGCCTTGGATTATATTTTCGAAAATGATTTGGAAGATTGTACCCCCGATGTAAAAGTTGTAATTCAAAATATCATTTTAGAAATCCAAAAATACATTGAGAGCGTTGAAAAAGGCTTTATTCCTTTTGAAATGTTTTTACAAATCATTGTTTCTGAAACGAAAAGAACTGCAAATGCAGGGTTATTGGCTTTTTGTAATAAACTTTTAAACTACAAATATAAAAAGATTTTTGCGGACAGAGAAAATCAATTTTCCGTAATCGACAATTGTGACGGCTCTTTCAAACTTGATTTGTCACCCGTTGATGAAAAATTCTATCCGTTACTTTTCTCTTCAATTGTTTCAAGATTGTACAAAAAATTCTATGTAATAGCAGATATTACAGACGAAAACGTTAAATCTTCGACAATGAGAAATATTTACGAAAAACAAAATGTCAGATTGTTGCCGGTAATATCACACGAAAGCAAATATTTGAATAAAATAAAGGCTCATTGCAACAATTTTGCCGTCTTTGCACCGGTTGAAAAAATCAAATCAACAGAATTTTACAGTGACATTGTCAGCAAAATCAGCTCTGATGAGTTTGTTTTATACGGAGAAAATTCTCTGTTTGTTCCGCTTTTAGTATCAATTAAAAAGCAGCTCGAAAAAGCAGGTTGTTCTGACGAAAATACAATCACTGAGGAAGATTTGGATAATTTAGACAGTACAAATTTTGAACTCTTAAAACAAGTGATGAAACAGGAAGAATTGGAAAAAGATGCCGTAACGGTTTCGGAAGATGATTTGAATGACCTTGAAGAGCTGTATCATCCCGAAACTTTTGTTCAACAAAAAAACGAACAAGAAACCTCCGTTGTTTTACCGGAAGAAAATGACTTCAAGAACGAACAGTCGGTAATTGTTGAAGATAATCAAACAGTTGAAGAAAATTCAATTATTGAAGAACTTCAAACAGCCGAAGATGACGAAATTATTGAAAATGAAGAAGATGACGGTGACGAAGAAATTTCCGAACTTTCTTTAGAAATTTCAGAAAACGAAAAAGATACGGACGATTTGTCACAAGAAAAAAATCAAGAAATTTCAGAAGAACAAATCGTGACGGAAAATAATCCTCAAACAGAAGAAGCCGTTCAAGAAGATACGCAAGAAAATACTAAAGAAGAACAACACCCCGTTCAACAAAAACAATCGACAGAAGCTCCCATACAAAAGGCTCCGCCTATGATAAAAGTTGAGCAAAAAGAACAAAAAGACTCTTTTAAAATCCCTCAAAAGCCTTTGCCTAAGGCAAATGAGCTTCCTGTCTATGAACCGAAAAATCCGTCTTCAAATCAAACCGACGCCATTGATTATTCGGAAGGAATGAGAGTTTCTCACGCAAAATACGGTACGGGAACAGTTGAAAAAATCATCAAATACGGCAAAAAAACACTTTGTTCAATTCAATTTGACACATTGGGAAGAAGACTTTTAGATCCTAATATAACAACCATTGAAAAATTATAACTTTACCTGATTGGGGAGTTAAATTTTTCGCTACACTTGAATATTATAGAAAAATACAAACGACTTGGAGAAAAAATGAAAAAATTACTTGCAACGGCACTATTTTCGGCAATGGTTATTTTACCTTCGTATTCTGCTGAACAAGAGTCTGTAAGGTATGAATTGGGAGAATATAACTTCAGCTTTGACAAACAGGAAGAAATTCAAAAAACAGAAAATAACAAACAGGAAGAAGCCACAATTCCTCAAGCTTTACCATCTTTGCAAGATGACAAAGCAACAATTCTGCCCATTATAAAAGAAGAAAAGGCAGTTGTTGATATAAATATAAAACCTGTTTCAAAAAGTATTGAAATCCAAAAACAAGTCGTCAAACAAATAAAAGAGGAAGAACAGACAGAAAAAACGGAGTCAGAAGAAGAGATAAGCAATTCTCAGTCTGAAATTCCTCCGTTAAAACAGGAACAAAATTCAATAATCAAACCGGACAGTTTGAAAACGATGCCTGATTATTCGGAAGAAAACAAAGATGAAATTAAAACACCGGTTCCGCAAAGCTCGGTTATGCCAAGTAAAGATGATTTAAAATTAAAAACAAATGTAAAACCGCATACTCCGATGCCGACACAAAAAGTATTGGATGAATCGCATGCAACATCTTCCGAAGATTTGACACCCGTAAAAAGGGTTGTTCAACCGACAAAACCGCCTGCAAAGGAACCTCAAAAACCCAAAATTACCGAAGAAGATATTTTAGATGAATTTACCTTAAAAGGCGATGAAAAATCGGATGCAGTAAAAGTCGATACAGAAAATCAAACTGTTGAAACCTCGGAACAGTCGACTGTTGAAAAAACAAATGACGTTGGCAAAAAAGAAGAACAAAAAGTGAAAGAGAAGAAAAAAATCCCCTTTATTTTTGAACTTCAAAAAATGCAATACAGCGGAGCAGATTCAAGACAATTGTAATTATTCTATAATTCCGTATAAGTCGTAAGCATCAGCTTTTGTGACTGTTGCAACAATTATATCCCCCGGAACAATATCCGTTTCGGGGTTTTTTAACGACAAATAAATTAACCCGTCAACTTCCGGAGCATCCTTATATGTTCTTGCCGTTATAAGTCCGTCGTCCGTTATATATTCGACGATACATTCTATTTGTTTGCCGATAAGATTTTTGTTGATTTGCGTTGAAATTGTTTTTTGCAATTTCATTAAGCAATTTTTGCGTTTATGTTTAATTTTTGCGGGAACACGATTTGGCAAATCGTAAGAATAAGTGCCTTTTTCCCTTGAATATTCAAAAACGCCGAGCCTGTCAAATTTTGTTTCTTCAATAAAATTTTTCAAATGCTCAAAATCTTCTTCCGTTTCCCCAGGATAACCAACAATAAATGTCGTTCTTAGTGCAATATCCGGTATTTTACTTCTGATTTTATTGATTAATTTTTTATAGTCAAAAGCCGGACGACGCATCGCCTTCAAGACATTCGGACTTGAATGTTGAAGAGGAATGTCAATGTAGTTAAAAATTTTATCGTTATTTTTCATCACGTCAAGAAGCTCATCCGTGATACCCGAAGGATATGTATACATAATTCTAAGTTTGCCCAAATCTTCTATCTCACAGAGTTTTGAGAGCAATTTTGCAAGATAAGGTTCTCCGTATAAATCTTTTCCGTATGCCGTCGTATCTTGAGCAATCAGAATAATTTCCGTTACACCTTTTTTTGTTAAATTTTTTGCTTCTTCAATAATATTTTCCATCGGTCTTGAAACAGCTTTACCACGCAATTTCGGAATAATACAGTAACCGCACTCGCAATCACAACCATCAGCAATTTTTATATAAGAAGAAGAACCTACCGTAATTTGTTGTCGTTCAGTTTCCTCAAAATACTTATAGTGAGGAGTTTTTGCGACTTCATAAATTTGAGTTTCTTTGTCAATTTTATTTATAACTTCACAAATTTTATCAAGTTCCGACGTGCCTAAAAATGCTCTGACTTCAGGCAAGGCACTCTTTAATTCTTCTCTGTATTTTTGAGGCAAACAACCTGTCACAATAACCTTTTTGCCTTCATCTATCATTTTGACAATTGATTGGATTGATTCCGTTTCGGCATCGTGAATGAATGAACAAGTGTTGATTAAAACAACATCCGCACTCGTTTCGTCAAGCGTTATTTTATGTCCGTTTTGAACAAGAGAACCTGCCATAAGTTCACTGTCTACAAGGTTTTTCGCACATCCGTGGTTAATTATTGCTATTTTCATAAATCATTTCTCTTATATAATTGCATAACATATTT
>CAZOGS010000014.1:14946-18226 GCA_964579375.1 uncultured Muribaculaceae bacterium | reverse complement strand
TTATTTGTGCTGTTTGCCATTTTGACCTACTTTCTGTCTAAATACTGTTGTAATATTATACATGCACTTTCTGTATCCACAAGTCCTTTGTTTTTGGTATATTTTTTCCCGACTGTGGCTAAATTATGTTCTGCTTGTCGGCTTGTGAGCCTTTCGTCTTCAAAAACAATTTCGTATTCATCTTCAAAGTTTTTCGCAAAATTCATGCAATCTTCCGCTTGTACTCCGATTGTTCCGTTCATATGTTTTGGAAGTCCGATAACAATTGTTTTTGCGTTGTAATTTTTACAAAGATTTTTAATATTGTCAATAGCCTTTTCTTCGGGATTTCTGCTTATCGCCGGAATCGGAGAGGCTATTATGCCCAACGGATCACTTACTGCAATCCCGATTCTCTTTGTTCCGACATCAAGACATAAGACTCTTATCATTGCTCCGTTACCCATTTTTCTTCCATTTCTTCAACAAGCCTGTCGATTGTCTTTATGTCAATTTCTTTTGCTTTTTCTTCTTTTCTTCTGAAAATATTGGTCGGAAAACGAAACTCTTTGTGGTGTTGTTTTTGATTGAAAAGATATTCATAAACACTCTTTTTAATCATATCTGATTTCATTTCTGTTTTTAATTCTTCATTGTATAAGACTGAATAAAGAATTTTTGCATAATCCGTGAAATCAGTATATCCGAAAAGATAACAGGTTGTTATAATATTTTGTAATAACAAAGTATCCGTTTCCTCTTTCCATATTTCATTAAAAGATTTACCTATCGCTTCTTCTATATATTCAAGAGTCAAATTTTCTTGGTTGATAAAATCGTCAATTAAATTTTTAAATTCTTCATTATCTTTTGGTGTAAAAAACCATTTGTCAATGTAGTTTGTAGAGTACAAAAGATTTGCAATTTTTTTATTTATTCTGATTGGCGTAATGTGTTCATGTACCCATTGAAGTTCGTTTTGCTCAAGAGGAGTAATGTCACACATTAACATTGACCAACAAATAAACTCGTATTTCATTGTTTCACGTCTTGTCTTTGTCAATTCAAAGGCATTGTTCAAAAGCATTTTGCAATATTCGGGAGATACTTCAAATCTTATTTCATCTTTTGAAAATCTAAGTGCAATTCTTTCAAACTCTTGTTCCGAAAGGTTAAAAAATCCGAAAGAATCAACAATTCCGTACAATTTGCTGACAACAAGCGAAAACATCATTAAAGAGCCGTCTTTGCGTTTTCTCGAAAAAATGAAGCCTTGATTGTAATGGCCGTCGGGAACCCCTGTATAGCACTTGTATGGAGTTGACTCTGACATGACTTTTTTGTAAAAAACTTCTGCGGCTTGTTTTGTTGCACCGGCGAGTTTTAACATATTTAAACTTTTTTTACAAGCCGTTCTTATCTCATCGCTATCGGTAATTAGGTGCAAAAACTCTAATGCATCAATTGCAAGCGGGGATTTTGTTTCACCCAAAATACCGATTGTTTTAAATAATACATCTTCGGGGTAATCGGCATATAAAATCGGGGACAAAATGTTTGCAAGATTGTTTCCTGTATAATCTTCCGCTAATGAATTTATCAAAAGTCCTTTGTCATCTGTCGGCAAGGCGGCAAGAAAATCTAAAAAATCAATTTGTGTTTCCGGATTTACAACGGCGTGCTCAAGTAATTTTTCGGTATCATAGTTAATGATTGCTTCCGCATCGTTGAGATATTCAAAAAAATCTTGATAATCTATTTCTTTTCCGATTGCTTTAAAAATTTGAATTATTTGATATTTAAGCATATCCGGCTCGTTTGGAGATTCTAAAATAGCCATTGCCATCGGTTCAAATTGTTCTCTCGGAATATATTCAATGCAAACCGCACGAAGAATATCAACGTATTTATCTTCATTTTGTTTAGATAATTCTTTGCAAAGAATATCAAACATTGTTTTTAAGTCTTCAATTTCACGAAACTCTTTCGTTTTATCCATAAAGACTTCAAATGTAAGTCTGTTGTCCGCTTTTAATTCTGATAAAACGGGTAATAGTTTTGCTCTGATTTGAAGTTTATTTAAAGCCATTATCTGATTTTACTCCAGAAACTGTCTAAAATAGCTTGTGCTTCACCTGAAGGCATCTTATCTTCCATAATTAAATATTGAACGGCAATCATTGCACATTCCGAACAAATGTTAACTCCCGGACCTTGTACCATTTTTAGGACCTGAGTATTCGGTCTGCCGCAAAAACTGCAAAATACAGGTTCTTGAGCTTTACTTTCAACATCAGTCTTTTCGGCTTTCGGTTTTTCTGATTTTATTTTATTTCTTGCTCCCGAAAGAGATACAATTTTTTCTTCATCACTCATAATTTGCCCTCTTTGTTAAGCATATTGTATCGTAAAGTTAATATTATTGCAAAAAAAATAAAAATTTACTAAAATAGAAAAATATTGATATTAACTTTGGTGGAGATTTTATATAAATGCAAAAAACTTTATTAATAATGGGGATACTTGTTGTTACGTTGTTTTCTACAGCGTGTGTAAATAAATTTGCAGTACAGGAATTAAATAATAATGCTAAAAATTTAGCGGCACAAGGACGTTTGGATGACGCTATTGCAAGGCTTGAGTCGAGTATTGATTTGGATGAAAATGTTTATGAAACTCATTACAACCTTGCAGTTGTTTACATTCAGTCAAAAAAATATGATGAAGCTATAAAATCACTTGAAAAAGCAATCGGATTAAATCCGGATTTTGCTGATGCTTATTATTCAATGGCTGTTGCGTACGAAGACAAAGCAATTGACATTATTGACGGAAACAATGAATCCGATAAAGAAGCCGAAAATCAAGATTCTTCTCAAACTGATGCTAAAAAAGTGTTAACGGATGCGGAAAAAACACAAATTTGTAACTATATTACAACTTCAATTGATAATTATAATAAATATTTATCAAAAAATCCTAAAGCAACTGATAAAGATAAAGTCAATGAAAAAATTGAATTTTTGAATAAAGATTTAGTTACATACAGTGTTGATTCACTGGTTGAAGCAAAGGTCAGATAGATGTTTGCGGCAGGTGAAAGAGTTGCTTTTTATCTGTTTGGCAGACCTGTTATGAAATACGGAATTATGATGGGAACAGCGATTGCTGTTTCCATTTTAGTATTGAATAAAATAAGAAAAAAATACTATAATGACGTAATCTCTGAAGATATGCTTTTTGATTTGTCTTTTTGGTTGATTGTCGGAGGTGTTTTAGGGGCGAGAATATGGTATGTTTT
>CAZOGS010000014.1:0-14846 GCA_964579375.1 uncultured Muribaculaceae bacterium | reverse complement strand
TAGTTTTTGGTTCAGTTGGGGTATTCGGATTGTATAAAATTATAAAATCGTAACTGTTGTTCTTGCGTGAAAAATTAATAAGGGCTATAATATAGTTATTATGAACAAAAAGTTGGTTTGGTTTACCGAAATTTTTATATGGGTTATTGTATTTCTTGCTGTTATTTTCGGTTTAACATATTCATTTGCTACCGCAAAGACGAAAAACCACAGTTATTATATGTTTTTTAAGGATGTTGACGGACTTTCGAAAGGTTCTCCCGTGAGAATGATGGGGTATCATATCGGGCATGTTCAAGATGTAAAAGTTTTTCAGGAAAATATTTTTGTTTCTTTTATTGTTACGAAAGAAAATGTTTATATTCCTTCGGGTGCGTATGCAAGGGTTGAATTTTACGGACTTGGCGGTTCAAAATCTTTGGAAATTTTCCCGCCTAAAGAAAAATTAAAAGATAAAGAGGTTATTATTTCAAAACTTCCGTATCGTGTTGCGGGGTATTTTGAGCAGGGACAAAAAATTAACAGTTTGCTTGAAACAATGATGATAAGTACGGGGATGATGCTTGATGATTTTGTCGGAAGCGGTATAACAGTTCCCATGATTAAAGAGTCTGCTCAGCATGTAAATAGTATGATACAATCTTTTATAGATGATGAATCGGGGATTATGAAAAAAATCAACGATTATTCAAAAGAAAACAATTCGGAAAAAGATGAAAATAATTCCACGGAAGGAGTAAGCGTCTATGATGACAAAAGTCTTGAATGACCCTAATACAACGGTTTGTAACCATCCTTTATGTGAGCAAAATTTAACTATAATAAGAGATAAAAATTCAAGTTCGGAGCTTTTTAGAAATGCTGTTCGAAGATTGACATATTTGTTGTTGTATACGGCAACGCAAGACCTCGAAACAGAAGAGGTTACAACCGTTACGCCTATTGCGGAGTGCAAAACGAGAATTTTAAAGAAAGAAAATAAAATTATTCTTGCACCTATATTGAGAGCAGGTTTGATTTTTTCCGATATTGCAAGTGAAGTTCTTCCGACAGCAAGTATCAGGCACATCGGGATGTATCGTGATGAGCATAGTTTGAAACCTGTTTGGTATTACGACAAAACTCCGATTATGTACGAAGAACCGGAAAATACAATCGTTTTCATTCTCGATCCTATGATTGCAACGGGAAATTCCGCCTTAGATTGTATAAGATTATTTGCAGGCAAAAAAATCCCCGTTAAAAATATCCGATTTGTGAGCTTGATATCTGCACCTGAGGGGCTTGAAAGAATACGAAAATATTATCCTGATTTAAAAATTACGACCGCACATATTGATGAAACATTAAATAAATCGGGATATATAATTCCGGGGCTCGGGGATGCCGGTGACAGAATTTTCAATACGGTAGAAGATTAATGTTTTATTTTGACGATTTTTACGGAAAAAAAGTGTTGAAATCAACTCTTTTGGATTGCTGTGAACATTTTTTTACAACCCGTGATTTTCCTTTATTTCAAGGTACTTTGGAAAATATTAAATCTACCGCCGAAGAAAATGTTAAATTTCTTATTAAAAATTCGGGTATCGGGGAAAAATCCCTTTATCGTTGTAAACAGATGCATACGGCGAATATTGGGATTGCAGAAAATGACATAAATTTTTTTGATAATACGGACGGAATAATTCTCACAAAGCCTCAAACCGCAACATTCTTAAACTTTGCGGATTGTATTCCGATAATTTTGTATGATCCTGTTCAAAATATCGGCGGAGTTGTGCATGCGGGGTGGCGGGGTACTGCGGCAAAAATTCAACAAAAAGCTGTAAACTTATTAATTAATTGCGGTTCAAAGCCGAATAATATCAGAGTTGCAATAGGTGCAGGAATTTGTAAATCCTGTTTTGATGTTAACGAAGATGTTTTTATGAAGATTTTTGACGGGCTCGACTTGCAAAAATCTAAAAATGCATATGAATATAATTGCGAAACGAATAAATATAATGTAGATTTAAAAGAAGTTAACAGGGTATTGTTAAATGAAATGTCTGTCCTACAGGTGGACGTTTCGGACTATTGCACAAGTTGTAATAATGATGTATTTTTCTCTTACAGAAAAGAAAACGGTAATACTGCAAGGCATTCAGCCGTTCTGAAGCTAAATAAAAAGGATAAATAATGCAAATTATAGATACGAATGTTCTTATTCCTCAAATAATTGACAAGATAATGACTTTTTTAAGTAACGATGTGGGATTGAGTAAAGATTTTATCGATTTTACTCAATTTGACATTAAAAATTTATCGCAGGATGAAAAGCGTGCAAGAACATTGAGTTATCTTTATTTGCGAAGAGTTTCGGGTAAGTCGGTATTTGATTATTATTTGGCAAAAAATCTAAATCTTGTTCAGAAAGAATTAATTGTTGTCGATGCTTTAAAAAACGCTTTTAGCGGTGTATTTGAGGTCAAGAAGGTTTTCAAAGACGGATTTGAATTATATAGCCTTATAAACGAAAGAATATACAATGTAAATTCTTTAAATACAATGGTCGCTTTTCGTGGAGCGTATGAAGGTTCATTTTTGTACTGTTGTCTTTGCAAAATTGAAGGGCTTTACTATGTTTTTGATGTTCGTGCCATAACAGGTTCTGATAGGGCAGGAGGGGCTTATCGTTATGCTGTCAGCAAAATAATTGAAAATCCTGATGTTGTTTTTTATGATAATGATGAGAAACTTTCCGAAATAAAAAGACAAATCGGTGATTTTGAAAGAAAATTTATTGAATGTTTTAATTCCACGGAAATTATTACAACAAACGTATTTGCCGACAAAATAATAAACGCCTTTAACGATTATTGTGAAAACGGAAATGAAGAAATTAAAAAGATTGTTGAACAAGGTATCGAAAAACCTGCCAAGTTTACATATTTCCCGACGAAAGATTTTAATTTTTCGGGTGAAAATTTTGCGAAAAAATCCATTGCGGGATTTTCGGCACAAGGTTCAGTTTATGATGTCGGAATTATTTTCATTGAAAATTCCGGTTTGTTTGCAATTCCGTTTTTCGGAACATTTTGTCAAATTTTTGAAAGGGACGATTATAAAAGTGTTCCTAATTATGATCAATGTTTAAGAAATTTCTTAAATAACGATAAGATTTCAAGTGTTGTTTTGTCTTATGTTGCAAAAAAATACCCTGTTTTCACGGATAGAGTAAATGAAATTGAAGGGCTTAATTTAACATTTGAACAAATTTTGCGTAGATTTAAGCCTTTTAATATCGGTAAACCTGTAATTGCACCCGCATCGGTTTTATATTCTTCAAAGGTTTTTGCACAAATTATGACAAAAGAGATTGAAAAAGAAGAACAATCGGGGAAAACGCAACTTCCTAAAGTCGGAAGAAATGATCCCTGTCCTTGCGGAAGCGGAAAAAAATATAAAAAATGCTGTATGCCAAAAAACGAGAATGATGAAAATTTCTAATTGTCTTTTTCTATCCCCGAAAGTAACTGCATAACGTGGTTTTCGCCTTCGCAGTACGAAAACATTGTTTTGCCTCGTTCTAAAATATATCGAACTAAATCCACTATTCTCTTGTTTCCTTCGTGGCGGTGATTTCTGAGCCAAATATTTTCAACGGAAAGCATAATTGTTCTTATTCCGATTTCTGCACAGGTTTCAAGCCACTTATCGGCTTCTTTTTTCATATCATTGTAGCCGGGGCAAATTATATATTTACTTATGACATTAAAATCATCGGCTTTTTTTGAAGCATATCGACGCATATTTTCGATAACCGTGTCATAAGCGTCAATTCCTTTAATCATCGCAAATGTTTCTCTCCGACCGCTGTCTATGGAGTTTTGCACATTTACCGCTCCCATTGATACACCTTTTTCAATAACGGGGGAATATTTAATTGCGGATGTCGGTATGCTGATATTGTCAAAACCGTTATCTAAAAGATAATTTATTAAATCTTCAAATTCTTCAAGCATTGTCGGTTCTCCGCCGCCAAATCCGATTTGACCGCCGGGGATAAAAATTCCTCGTTCAACCATATCTTTGATTATGGGCAATACATTATAACTTTTTAAAGTATTGTATTTGTGCTTGTCTTCGTGAGTGTAACAATACACGCAGTCACAGTTGCACCTCGTAAAATGGTCGAAAATAATACTCTTTATGTGATTGCCTTCTTCCCAATTATCTTTTCTTAGAAAAACACAATCAGTACATTCTTTTATTGTTTTGCCTGATTTTTGAATATTTCTGTAATGATTTTTTAAATTCCAAAATTCTTCCCAATCGATAGGTGAACCGTCGAAATCTCGCTTTAACATTATGTTCCCGCCACCGGGGCAACTGACATAGCAACATTCCATGATATTTGAGCCGAAAACTCCGACGTCAAAATCCATTCCGTTTTCTATCCAATCGCAACTGATATATTCCGCCATTAGTCGTCACCGTCGTGATAGTTACAGTTGAGTAGTTTACAGGATTTGTCACATTTTACGATTTGTTTTCTTATACGCTCTGCAGCCATTCCGTTCCAAATGTTTTCGGGCAAAGTTGTTATTAACGAGCCAATCGGGTCAAATGAAAAACATACTCTGACACTTCCATACGGGTCAATCAGAAAATTATAATGTCCGATTTGACAGCTCGCTTCAGTTTCAATTGCGGCTTCTTCAGGGTGTAATTCAGTATACGGTTTATTGATTATTTTTTTAATTAAATCAGGATTGATTTTGTTTTCAACGATTTTTTCTTTATTCTCATATAAATTTGCAACCGTATCTTCTATAATCATTGTTTTAAATTTAACATCTCCCTCTTGCGGTTTTGAAGAATTAATAATCAAATCTTTGAAGGCAATCAGTTGCTTATTTGAATTGTAAATCAAATAACCCTGCGATTTTAGATCGATAAGTTTGTTGATTGCCTCAACTGTTTGTTGTTTCATTTCATCAAACATTTTGAGGCTTTCTTCTTGGACATTATATGCAGTAAAGAATGAATCCCCGCCGTCTAAAAGTTGGTAATTTATTCCTATTCCGTTTTCGTGAGCAAATTCTGCCAAAGGAACCATTTCAGTTAGATTTGACGGCATAATTACAGCCGCAAGAACAATTGTTTTTCCTTTATTGTGCTTTCGATTTAAGTACGCAAGATTTTGTATAACATCGCTCGTTATTTTAAAGGCATCATTGCGACCTCTTGAAATATTGTGAATTTCGGGATTTTTGACTGCGTTTATAGATATTGTGATGTCCGTAAATCCGGAATTAATAACTTCTTCACATTTGTTTTTCAGGGCAAGTCCGTTTGTTATAACTTTGGGCTCTAAACCGATTTCTGCAGCATAATTTGCAAGTTCGATTAAATCATCCCTTAAAAAGGGTTCGCCGCCCGTAAAGATAAAATCAAACTTTCCGAGCCACTTCTGAAGTGATTTTAATATGAATTTCCAATCATCAGTAGATAGTTCTTCGTATTTATAATCATGCGGAGTTTGCCAGCCATTGCAGGTTGCACAATGTGACTGGCATCTGTCCGTAATAGCAAATGCAAAATAATGGGGTCTTTTCTCCATTATTTCCTCGATTAGTAATCAAGATTTACTTGAGAGAACAATACAACTTTGTTTTTGCCTCTCTTTTTAGCATTGTATAATGCGTGTTCAGCGTATCTGATTAACGTATTTGCATTTTCGTCAACATTTTCAAGGAACGGGAACGATGAAATACCACCCGAAATAGTGATAGGATGTCTTTCTTCTTCGCCTGCAGGAATAAATTCCATTTTTTCAATTTCACGTCTGAATCTTTCTGCGAAAATAAAAGCGTTTTCTTCTTTTGTGTTCGGAAGAATAACGATAAATTCTTCATCACCGTATCTTGTTAAAATATCTTCTTTTCTTATGAAACCGGAGAGCATTTCTGCAATTTTCTTAAGAAGTACATCTCCCCAATCGTAGCCGTACATATCGTTTACAACTTTGAAAAAGTCAATGTCGAACAACAGACAGGAAAGTTTCGTTCCGTATCTTCTTGCACGGGAAATTTCAGCTTCAAGACGTTCTTGTAAAAATCTTCTGTTGTGCAATCCCGTAAGTTCATCAGTTGTTGAAACGAGAGCAATCTTTTCACGAAGTTCTTTGAGTCTTGTGAAATTGCGAAGACGAATTTTTAATTCAAGCTCGTTAGCCGGTTTAAATATATAATCGTAAACATCACCTCTCAACTTAAGATTTTCATACATCTTTTCCGAATAAATCAAAGTCGGAACGGGAAGCTTGACAACCATTGAAATTTCTCTTAATTTTTCTTCGGGAATATCCAAGATGATAACAGAGGGATTGTATTTTTCCGCTTCTTTTAATTCATTGATACTTTTAACTCTGACATCGTAATCATCTGAATCTTTCAATGTAAATTGTATTTCCGATGAAGGTCTGTCGCTGAAAATAATGACGTTTCTCATAGATTTTATCCTTTGTTACAATTCTATACATTTGTATTATGTATTTATTATACTAAAAAAACGTAAATTTACCAAATATTTCATAGATTTTTACATGTTAATTCATTTATTTATACGATAGAAGAATTTAAAAAGTTGTTATAGTATACATTTTGTTGTATAGTATATTCATGACCTTGGGGGAATTAAGTGCATTATTTGCAAAAAAATAGTGATGAGTTGGACTTTTTGTTCAGTCATCGGAAGGGGTATAGTTCGGTTCCTATGAAACCATATAATTTGAAATACAACGAACAATCTTATTCACAGTCTTATCATAAGCCTGTGTTGGTGCGTCCGGTAAGACTTGTTAATAATAAAAAAACTATCGTAAAATCTAAGAAAAAGAAATTTAATTTTTCTCTTTTTGTAACAGTATTGATTGCGGCAGCTTTTGTTTATTCTTGTGTTATGCCGTTTTCTTACAAATATTTTCTTTCTCCTGTTTTCAAAAATCCGGAAAAGTCTTCTTTTGGCAGTGTAAAAATTGAAGATATTTACGCTCCGACAGCGTCGTATTTGCATAATAACGACTTTTTGGGTTCAAAGATTTTATCAGGTGCAAAACAAGATGCTCCCGATATGGCAGAATTAAATTTGACGGATGAAATGGTTGGTGTTGAAAACACAATTAAGGCTATTGCCGCTGAATATCCCAATGTTCACGGTTCCGTTTTTGCTTGGGATTATGAAACCGGTAAATATGTTTCTTACAATTCCGACGAAACATTCCCTGCTGCAAGTATCATTAAACTTCCCGTATTACTTCAACTTTTCCGTTCTATGGAATTCGGTCAACGTACGATTGATGAAAAAATGACATTGACTGATTATTACAGAGCGGAAGGTTCGGGAGATTTGCAGTTCCAAAGAGAAGGAAATCAATATTCTTTAGATTCTTTGGCAAGAAAGATGATTGAAATTTCCGACAATTCTTCGACAAATATGTTGATGTCTTCAATCGGAGGGATGGATGATGTTAACAGAGCTGTTAGGTCTTGGGGATTAAATCATACTCAAGTAAATAATTGGCTTCCCGATATGAAAGGAACTAATTATACAACAACTGCCGATTTGGCAAGAATGTTATATAATATTGAAAATGAAGATTTTTTGAGTGTTGAATCAAGGGATAAAATTCTTGATTATATGGGACATGTAAAAAATAACAGATTGCTTGTTGCAGGTCTTGGCTCAGGTGCAAAATGTTGGCATAAAACAGGAGATATCGGTCACATGCTTGGTGATGCCGGTATTGTTACAACTCCGAACGGACACAAGTATGTTGTTGCGATAATGGCAAAAAGACCTTACAATCATCCTCATGGTAAAGAGTTCGTTGTAAGAGCTTCAAGTGCCGTATATAATGCAATGGCAAACAGAAATTTAAATTAAATAAAAAACCGCCCAACGGCGGTTTTTTTATAAGAAAAAGTTGTTATCATTTTGATTTTTTGTTTCTACCACTTCTCCTGCCGATGCAAAAAATCCTCTTGTTGCTGATTCATACGTTTCGCCCGTGCTTAAAAGAGAACGTTTGTTTATCAAATTATCATTTTCATCATCGACGTTATTTTGTTCATTTTTTGCTCTTGCTTCGAGTGTTTTTCTCATATATCGTCTATGAAAAAATTTTGCCAATAAACTCATAATATCTCCTTTTAGAAGTGATAAATAACCAAATCACGTTACAGATTTTAACATAAATATGTTTGATTTTTCAAATTTGTAAACTTTTCAAGTATAATTTTAACAGGTGATTTAATTTGAAAAATTCTAAATTAACAATAATGATATTTGTAGCTTTGGTTGCGGGCATATTGGTCGGCTGGTTATTTCCGTCTGTTGGTGCCAAGATGCAACCGTTGGCGACCGTATTTTTAAATATGGTAAAGATGATTATCGCACCTTTGCTGTTTTCTGTACTTGTTACAGGGTTAGCAGGTCATGGCAACATTCGTTCTCTCGGACGATTAGGTCTTAAGACTATTATATATTTTGAAGTTGTGACTACAATTGCACTGTTTATCGGGCTTTTTTGGGGACATTTGTTCAAACCTGGGGTCGGCTTTACGGTAAGTCAATCAAACGAAATGCTTGATGTTGTAAACGGTATGGCTAAAACAGATATGGGCGGCAGTACTTGGGATATTGTTTCTAATATTCTTGTACATGCTTTTCCTACAAGTATTGTTGATGCAATGGCATCGGGTGACTTGCTACAAATTGCGGTGTTCGCTATTTTCTTTGCGATTGCCGTTTGTGCAATTGGGCAAAAAGCAAAGCCTGTTCTTGATGTTTTAAAATCAATGACTGATATTATGTTTAAGTTTACCGAGTTCGTTATGTTGTTTGCTCCGATGGGGGTTTTTGGTGCGATTGCTCATACAATTGCAGTTAACGGTTTAGGAATTATGGTAAATTATGCAAAAATTATATTTGCATTGTATTCTGCTTTGCTTGTATTCTTGTTTGTTGTATTGACTGCTGTTTGCAGATTTTGTCATGTTCCTTTGCTCGGCTTGTTGAAAGCTCTCAGAGAACCTGCTCTTTTAGCTTTTACAACGGCAACATCTGAGTCTGCTTTGCCTAAAGCTATGAAAATTATGGAAGAGTTTGGCGTTCCTAAAAATATTGTCGGATTTGTTATGCCGACAGGTTATACGTTTAATATGGACGGAAGTACTTTGTATCTCTCTTTGGCGGTTCTTTTTGCAACACAAATTGCAGGAATTGAGTTGCCTCTTAATGAACAATTAATGATTATGCTTGTTTTGATGGTAACAAGTAAGGGAATGGCAGGTATTCCGAGGGTTACACTTGTCGTATTGGCAGGTGTTTTGACAAGCTTTAATTATCCGTTGTTAGGTGTTGCAATATTGCTTGGTATCGACCAAATTTTGGATATGGGCAGAACAACCGTAAACCTCATCGGGAACTGTGTTGCAACGGTTGCGGTTGCTTGTTGGGAAAGTGAATTTGATTATAACAAAAATAGGAAATATTTAGGCTTGTCGCCGAAAAAATTCCGTCCGTTAGGATTTTTCAAGTATAAACTTTTAATGAAAAAAAGAGCGGAAAAATACGGTAAACAGTCAGCATAACCGTATGGATATTGGATTTTTCTTTTAAAATGATATTTTCATTTTATGAAGATTGTGTTTTTTGATGTAAAAAATTATGAAAAATCTTATTTTTTGAAAAATTTAGATTTTGAAAATAATGAAATATTTTTGTTTAAATATCCATTGTTAAATTCTACAGAAATTGATGAAAATATTTTTTCGGCGGAAATTCTTTGCGTTACACCTTTTTCAAGATTAACTGCAGATGTTTTGGAAAAATTTAATAACTTAAAATTAATCACAACTCGTTCTGTCGGTTTTAGCCATATTGACAGAAAGTATTGTGAGAAAAGAGGAATTGAAATAGCCATAACTCCCCATTATGGCGACAATACCGTTGCGGAATTTTCCTTTGCTTTGTTGCTGAATTTAGTCAGAAATGTTCATTTTTCTCTTCCTGAAATAAAATACGGGAAAAATGGAGGCAAGTATGACGGAATTGAGTTGTACGGCAAAACTGTCGGCATCGTCGGTGTCGGCTCAATCGGTATGCAATCCGTTAGGATTGCACACGGATTTGGCATGAAAATTTGCTACAACGATTTACATAGAAATGTTGCTGCCGAAAACAAATATAATGCCCAATATCTTGATTTCGAGTCTTTGTGCAAAACCTCTGATTTTATTATGCTTCACGCTCCCTTAACTGACGAAAATTACCATTTGTTTGACAGTAAAATTTTTGACATCATGAAGCCGAACTCATTTTTGATTAACACCGCAAGAGGCGAACTGATTGACACAAAGTCACTTTATCTCGCACTTACAAGCGGTAAAATCAAAGGTGCTGCACTTGATGTTGTTGAATGTGAAGAATTTTTTAATCCTGTGAACAGCTATTTCGATAATTTCGAAAATAACTGCTCGTCTTGTATGAAAAAAACTTTGATAAATTATCTTCTTGCAAGTTTGGACAATGTCATTATTACACCACACATTGCATATAACACTAATGAAGCTGCCGAACGTATCTTAGAGATGACGACACAAAACATTAGAGAAATGTTGTGCGGAATAAAGTTGACAAATTCTCTCGAAAATCAACAACGGTAAGATAAAAAATCTATTTCAAACTTTTGTGGTTCTTTAAGACCGGATGTTTTTCCGTCCAAACAAAAGTTTGATTGATTACTCGATTAAAAGGGTTGGACATAAATTTGTTTTCTGAAGAAATTCTGTCAAATTCTTCTACTGAATTTTTGATTTCATTAAAAATTTCAAACATAATACACGACCCTCTCGTTTCTTACTTTGTCATTATTGCACAATTTTTTTATTTTGTCTTGTACTTTTTTCTTATTTTTTCTTACCAATTTGGCTGATTTTTTGTTATAGTAATGATTACAGATAAAAAATTTTTATAAGGCGAATGTTAATTTATGTTAAAAATTTTAATTGTAGACGATAGTGAAGGATGGCGTATATTTAATAAGGATGTGGTTTCTTCTGTTTTTGGTACAGAAAGTGTTGATATTACACTCGCAAATTCCGCAAAAGAAGGTTATAATTTTCTTTTACAAAATGATAAAAAGCCTTTCGATTTAATACTTTCAGACCTTCAAATGGAGAGTGATTTTGCTCCTGAGTCGGCAGGTGAATGGTTTGTTTCTCAGGTTAAAAATACCCGTTCTTATTTAAATTGCAAAGTATTAATAATTTCAGGCATGTATAATATCGAATTTATTGCGGATAAATTGGGTGTAGATTTTATTTCAAAAAGAATGCTCGTTGCGGGCGGGGAACTTCCGTTGAAGCTAAAGCTTGAGGAGATGGGCTTTGAAGTCGATTAGTGTTGTTGTTTATTTAAATATTAACTTTTGTGGCGATTTGAAAATTTAATTAGACGTTTTATTAGTGTCTGTTGTACAATTATTATATGTACATGCCAAGCTTGAAATGTTTTAAAGAATTAAAATCAACTAATTCTTTCGTACTTGATAATTTTGATGAATTACGGACGGGAGATGTTGTTGTTGCTGAAATTCAAACTTGCGGAAGAGGCAGATTTGAGAGAGTTTGGGAGGGTTCATCTTCCGAGAATATTTACATGACTTTTGTTATAAGACCCGAAAATTCAATAAATTTTCCGTTTATAAATATAACTCAATATTTATCTGTGATTGTAAACAGAGTTTTAAACAGGGATTTCGGAGTAAAATCCGATATAAAATGGCCGAATGATATTTTATTTAACGGAAAAAAATTAGCGGGAATTTTGGCGGAAGCAAAGGCTACGGGCGGCAGTATTCAAGGTGTTGCACTCGGAATAGGGATAAATGTGAATTGTGATATGTCACAATTTTCTGAAATTCCCAATGCGACTTCAGTTTCTGCTGTTTTAGGCAAGATTATTGATAAGGAATATCTTTTAAAGCTCATAGTTGATGAATTTTTTAAAGATTTTGATGATTTTTCAAAACGAGGTTTTGCTTTTATTGCCGATGAGTATAAAAAGATGTGTAAATTCAAAGAAACCGTTAAAATCAGCGGTTCTGCGAATAATGGTGAATATAAATTTAATTCACTCAATGAAGATGGGACACTTAGTGTTTTAGATAAAAACGGAAAAAAGATTACGGTAGTAAACGGAGATATATTATGTTAAACGAAGGCTTAATTTTAATGGGCGTCGGAATGGGAACAGTGTTTGCATTCCTTGTAGTTCTTTGGTTTGCGGTATTTTGTATGGGAAAAGTTATTTTGTATCTTAACAAAATTTTTCCTGAGCAAACGCAAGCTCCTGTAACAGCGAAAGCAACCGCAACAACAGCAGGTGCGGAAATTGCAATTGCGATTGCGGCGGCAAAGAACAGAAAATAATTTTAATCAGACTATATAGAGGAAATAAAGATGGCTAAAAAACAAATTAAAGTGATGGATACGTCATTTCGTGACGGTTTTCAATCTATTTACGGAGCAAAAGTACTTGTAGATGATTTTCTTCCTGCGTTAAAATCGGCGACGGAAGCAGGTATCAGACACTTTGAAACAGCTGGCGGTGCAAGATTTCAAGCTCCGATATTTTTCTGCAATGAAAACGCATTTGAAACAATGGATAAAATCAGAGAAACTGTAGGACCCGATGTTACATTGCAATCATTGGCAAGAGGGGTGAACGTTGTAGGTTTAAATTCTCAACCTCGTGACGTAATTGATTTGCACGCAAAAATGTTTGCAAAGCACGGCGTTAATGTTATCAGAAACTTTGATGCATTGAACGATGTTAACAACTTGATTGACTCTGCAAACAGTATTAAAAAGTACGGTTTAAAACACGAAGTTACTATTACAATGATGGAACTTCCGTACGGTTGTGAAGGTGCTCACGATGTTGCTTTCTACGAAAGAGTTTTAAGAAATATCTTAGATTCGGGCTTGCCTTTTGATTCACTCGCATTCAAAGATGCATCAGGTACTTCAAATCCTAAAAAGGTTTATGAAACCGTTAAAATGGCAAGAGAATTGCTTGGACAAGATGCTCATATTCGCTTCCATTCTCACGAAACTGCAGGTACCGGCTTGGCTGCATATTTGGCGGCACTTGACGGCGGTGCTGACGGTATAGACCTCGCAATGAAGCCTGTTTCCGGCGGAACGGGACAACCCGATATTATTTCAATGTGGCACGCTTTGAAAGGTTCTGATTATGATTTAGGACTTGATATTAAGAAAATTATGGAAACTGAAGAAATTTTCAAAGAATGTATGAAGGATTATCCTATTTCTCCGATTTCTTTGGCTGTAAATCCTATTCTTATTCAAGCTCCGCTTCCGGGTGGTGCAACAGCAACAACTGTTAACCAATTGAAAGATATGGGTATGCTCGATAAATTCCCGAAACTTATTGCTAATATGAAAGAAGTTGTTGAAAGAGGCGGTTTTGCAACATCTGTAACTCCTGTTTCTCAATTCTATGCTCAACAATCATTCTTGAACGCTATTTCAGAACATCCTTGGGAAAATGCTAACCCCGGTTATGCAAAAATGCTTTTGGGTTACTTTGGAAAAACTCCGTGTGAACCCGATCCGGAATTGGTAAAATGGGCTGAAGAAAAATTGAATATGCAACCGACTACTGAAAAAGTTGTCGATTTGAACGAAAAAGATCCTGAAAAAGGTCTTAAAGCTGCCGAAGAAAGATTAAAAGCTGCAGGCTTGCCAGTAACTGATGAAAATCTTTTCATTGCTGCTGCTTGCAAAGACGGAAATGTTGATAAAGGAATCGATTTCTTACTCGGTAAAGGTGTTGTTTCAGTTGATAAATCTGCTAATAAGGCTAAAACAGAAACTTCGGCTTCAACAAATTCAGACGGTTGTACGGTTACTGTTAACGGTAAGAAATTTGCGGTTAAATTTAACGGTGATAAAGCTGTTGTTAACGGCAAAGAATACACTGTTGTCGTTAAGGACGGTATAGAAGAAGTTTCTTCAAATACAGCTTCAGGAGAAGGAACAGAAGTTAAAGCTCCGATGCCGGGTGCTGTTTTGAGAGTTCTTAAATCAGTCGGCGATACTGTTGAAGAAAATGAAGAAATCGTTGTAATTGAAGCGATGAAGATGGAAACCCCGATTAAATCTCCTGTTGCAGGTACGATTAACTCTATTTCTGTTGCACAAGGTGACAAGGTTCAAACCGGTCAAATTATGGCAACTATAGGTTAGGAGGTCAGAAATGCAATTATCAGAAGGTTTAACACAACTTTGGTATTCAACAGGTATCTATAATTTTATGCAAACTGCCGTTCAACAAGTAGAGGGTACTTCGGTAGAACAATTTTTGACCCATTTCGGACAACCGATAATGATTCTTATTTGTTGCTTCTTGTTGTGGCTCGGTATCAAGAAACAATTTGAACCGTTGCTTTTGGTTCCGATTGCTTTCGGCGGTTTGTTATCAAACATTCCCATGCCTTTGGGTGAAGAAATCGCAGGTCCTAACGGATTTTTGGGTATTATCTTTGCCGCAGGTATCGATAAAGGATTATTTCCTTTGATTATTTTCATGGGGGTAGGTGCAATGACAGACTTTGGTCCGTTGATTGCAAATCCTAAGACATTGCTTTTAGGCGGTGCCGCTCAATTCGCTATCTTTGGTGCTTTACTGTCGGCTGTAGTACCTCGTGTCCCTATGCAAGCTGCAGGTTCTATGGGTATCATCGGCCGTGCTGACGGTCCTACATCAAT
>CAZOGS010000013.1:1814-18756 GCA_964579375.1 uncultured Muribaculaceae bacterium | reverse complement strand
TGACAGGTTGTTTTTTGAAAAACAAAGTTTAATGATAAAATCATTTTCTTCAAAAATTGTTATATTGCCTATTTTTGTATTTTGTGAGTAATAATTAATCATTGTCAATTTTCTTTGATGCGTATAAAAACGGAGTTTCGCAAAAAGCAAGAATAACTTTTATTAAATATGTTGTTATGCATAAGGTTATAACCGTTTTTAAAGAAAATACTCCTAAAAAGGCGATGAATGTGAACAATACGGTGTCGATAAGTTGACTTGTAATTGTTGCAACGTTATTACGAACCCATAGAAATTTGTCGTCCGGCAAGAAATTTTTTATTGTACTGAATAAAAAAACTTCGGTGGTATGGGAAATTAAATAAGCAAACATACTTCCGAAACATAATCTCGGGGTGATGGCAAAGAGTGTCTGCATAGATTTTTGAGCGAAATCTTCCGAATTAGGGATATATAATAAGTCGAGTTGTGTAAAAACAGTAAGTGTTAAGAGAGAGAAAAATCCGATAAATACACCTTTTTGGGCAATTTTTCTGCCGTATTTTTCGTTCAGAATGTCTGTCGCAAGAAATACACTGCCAAAGGTGATATTTCCGAGTGTAATTGGCATCGTAAACATGTCAACGCACTTGACGACTTCAATGTTTGCGATAATTGTATTCATTGCAATCCATGCAAACAAACCGTATTTGCCAAAAAATTTATAGGCAATCAGTACACCGGAAAAGCTCAAAATGATTTCTGTTATAAATAAAATTTCATTCATAAGATAATTTTATCACTAACAAAAATCAGCGAAATCTTGTAAAAACTAAAGATATATTTTATAATCCGATTGTTATGGATAATTCTGAAATAATAAAAGAAACAGAAAAATTTTTGGGAAGAAAACTGCAGTGTGTTGTTCCGTTTGAGCATTTGATGTTTTTCCCCGACGGAAAGGTTTGTTCCTGTTGCCCTGCATTGGTTAATAAATATACTTTCGGTAATATTTTTGAGCAAAATTATGAGGAATTGTGGAACGGTAAAAAAGCAAAAGCATTTAGGAAAACGGTTCTTGACGGAACTTATGATTTTTGTGATTTAAATTCTTGTATAACAAAAAATATTAAAAACGACGGAAGATTTAGTGAATATAACAAAACTTATGACAGCACGGAAGTAAATACATTGCCGAAAATGGTTCATCTTAACATTGATGAAACTTGCAACGCTCGCTGTATTATGTGCAGGGATAAAGGTTTTAACAACAAAGAATGTATCGACAAATATGAGGAAAATATCGATAAAACAATAATTCCGTTGTTAAAAAATGCGGAAACTGTCTATCTGAACGGTGCGGGAGAGCTTTTTGCAAGCGATTTGTGTAAAAAACTTGTCAAAAAAATTACATCAGCTTATCCGAATATACGATTTAGTATTATAACAAACGGTATACTTGCAAATGAAGAAAATTTTAAAGATTTAGGCTTGCTCGGAAGGGTGCAATCTGTCGAAATTTCTATGCATTCCGCCCATCGTGAAACTTATGAGAAAATTGTTCGTGGTGGAAATTTCGATAAATTGATGGAAAATTTGAAGTTCCTTTCTGAAATGAAAAAGAGTGGAAACCTCGATTTTCTCTGTTTGAATTTTGTTGTGAGTATTTATAATTATCAAGAAATGATTGACTTTCAAAAACTTGCAAACGAACTCGACGCCTCGACGAATTTTTGGGAATATCGGGTTTGGGGTCATGCCGAAATGGATGAAAAATATGATGACGTTGCTATTTTTGAACCGACACATCCTGAGTATAAAAAATATTTAGATGTAATAAACCACGAAATTTTTAAATCGTCGAATTGCAATATTAATGCTAAATTACGTCCTTTGTCAACCAATTCCTGACAGGTGTCAACCGATTGTTGACACAATATCCGAAAGTGTTTCTATTGCTCGTTTTGACATGTATTCGGTTTTTATTTTTTTGTTTTTCAGAATTTTTCGGTCAATACCTTCTTTGTTAATAATTCCCCAGTTTGAGTTAACGGGTTGAAAATGTTCCTGTCCTTCAAAACTTATATAGTGTGTTAAAGCACCAATCATGGTTGTTTCGGGTAATTCTGTCAGTGGTTCGTTTTTTGCAAATTTAACGGCATTTAAACCTGCCAAAAGACCGCCTGCGATTGCTTCGGTATAGCCTTCGGTACCTGTTAATTGACCTGCAAAGAAGATATTCGGGTGTTTTCGCATGTTCATTGTCGGATTTAAAATTTTTGGTGAATTAATGAATGTATTTGCGTGCATAACGCCATATCTGACGATGTTTGCGTTTTCAAGTCCGGGGATGGATTGTATGAGTTCTTTTTGTGCGCCCCATTTTAAGTTTGTTTGGAAACCGACTAAATTATACAAATCGCCTGCTTTATCATCCTGTCTTAATTGTACGACTGCATAATTTTCAATATTTGTTCGGCTGTCGACTAAGCCTACAGGTTTCATAGGTCCAAAACGCAGGGTGTCGGTGCCTCTTGATGCAAGTACTTCAACAGGTAGACAGGATTCAAAAAATTTCTTTTCGAAGTTTTTAAGTTCTATTTTTGGAGCATTAATCAAAATATTATAAAAATTTTCATATTGTTCTTTATTCATCGGACAATTTATGTAGTCGTCAGTGCCTTTGCCGTAGCGATTTTGATAGAAAGCGACGTCAAAATTTATACTTGATTTTTCAACAATAGGTGCGATTGCGTCAAAAAATCTCATTTGATTTTCGCCTGTTAAGTCTAAAATATCCTGAGCTAATTCAGGAGAAGTTAACGGTCCTGAAGCAACTATAACGATTTCCTCTTTAGGTATTTTATCAATTTTTTTTCGTATGAAATTAATTTTAGGGTGATTTTCGAGCATATTTTGGATTGTTTGTGAAAAACCTTCCCTGTCAACGGCAAGAGCCGCACCGGCGGGGACTTTGCATTCAAAAGCCGTTTTTATCAAAAATGAATTTAATATTTTAAGTTCGGCTTTTAAAAGTCCGCTTGCAACGGTTTCGTCGAAAGAGCCAAGACTGTTTGAACAAACTAATTCCGCAGATTTTTCGGTCTTGTGTGCTCCTGTTGTATATTCGGGACGCATTTCGTATAAATCAACTTCTATTCCCGCATTTGCAACTTGTAGTGCTGCTTCCGAGCCTGCAAGTCCTGCTCCGATAATTGTAATTTTCATAATTTCACCCTATTGCTTTTCAATAATATCTTAACAAAAAAGCAAAAATATAGTAAAATAAATTCTATGAACAAAAGTTTGAAAATTTTTATAATTGATAATGACGAAATGACGGTTTCTATTATTGAAAACTATCTCAAAGAGATTGATTTCGAGTTTTCTCTTGTAAAATTATCTTCTTTTGCAGGGGCGAAAGAACAGATTGACGAAAGTGCCTTAAATCTTTTTATTGCTGATGTTTCTGAAGATATTGAGCAATCAAGTGCGGAAATTGACAGCATCGAAGATAACTTTAATAATTGCAAGTTTATATTAACGTCTTATGATTTTAAGACCGACCATATTGTCAGATTTTTAAGAAAAAGCAAGAAAGATTTTATTACTAAACCAATAATCAAGACTGCTTTTTTGGCAATTATAAAAGAAATTATTGAAAAAATGTTGTCCGAACAAGATTTTTCGGGTCAAGGAAAAGTAATTTCCGTATTTTCAAACAAAGGCGGATTAGGTAAGACAACGGTTGCCGTAAATCTTGGCTATGAGCTTGCCCGTCGTGACAGACGAACGAAGGTTGTTATCGTTGATATGAACTTATTTTTAGGTGATGTTACCACTTTTTTGGATATAACACCGCCTTATGATATAAGTTTTTTAATTGAAAAACTTGATACAACGGAAGATGTTGTTGATTTAACAACTCGTTACGAGGAGTCAAATTATTACGTTATTGCTGATTCTCCGTACAGAGATTATTCAAAAAATGCAACACGGGATGATGTTATTAAATTGTTAAACATATTGCGTAAAAAATTTAATTACATTATTATCGACAATTCGTCGGCTATCACGGATAAGACAAAAAATATTTTAGATTTATCTGATTTAATTTTGTTGGTTACGGAAGCAAATTTGCCCACGCTTAATAATTGCAAGCGTTGTTTGGATTTCTTTGAACATATCGGGATTCAATCTAAGTTTTCTATTTTGTTAAACAGATATTCTAAAGACGATGAGTGTCGAAAACAAGATGTAGCGGATATTTTGCAAAAAGATGTTTTTGCGGTAATTCCTAATGATTGGCAAACCGTAACTTATGCTATAAATCGAGGAATTACAATCGGGGAAACAAATCCGTTTTCCGACATTTATTATGCGTTCGGAGAACTTGCGGATTTGGTTGCGGGAAAATTATGTCGCTAAAAAGCAGATTGTTAAAAAACAGAGAATTAAAATCGCTAAATTTTGCGAAAATGAGTGCCGATTGTGATTTGTTGGCTTTTTTCCGTGAGCATAAAGAATTTGATACCGTTACGGCATATTCTCATGACAAAATTTACGGTGAAAAAGACGGTAATTCGATGAAAATCCCGCTTGTGTTTTCGTCCGTTGAAAATTATATTTCTGAGGTTGAAAAAATAGCAAGGCTTTATGATTGTGTTTTGGATAAAAAAAATCCTCAAGTTTCCGTTTGTACTCCCGGTAATTCGGTGATTAATATTTTGATGCCGCCGATTGTGGAAGAAGAGCCTTTTATAAAGATTTTTCGAAAGAGTAAAAAACAATATTCGTCTTATTTTTCAAAGAAAATAATCAGCAGTGAAATGGCTGCTTATCTGCGTGATTGCATCTCGCAAAGAGCTAATATTTTTATTGTCGGTGATGCTTCCGTTGAAAAAACATCTTTAATGAATTTTATGGTCAGTTTATCCGACAATAGCAAAAAGAATGTTATTTGCGGAAAAACAGAAAAGATTGTTGTTGAAAAACCTTGCAGCATAAAGCTTTCCCAAGGATGTATAAAAGACGTTGAAAATCTTGATTATGACAATATTTTTTATTCGGATGCTCAAATTTCCGAATTGACACAGATTTTCAGATTGATAATTTCGGGGCATAACGGTTTTGTCGTTTCAATGTCGTTAAAAGAAGATGTTGATATTCTTACTGCAATCAGAAATATGCTTCTGCTCTCAAATATAAATTTGTTTGAGGAAAATGCGGATTTTATGACATCAACGTCTATCGATGTGGTTATTTCCGTGAACAAAATTCATGGTGAATTTTGCGTTTCGAAAATTTCTGAAATGGTAAAAAATTCTCAAAATGATTATTCGGTAAAAAACATTTTTGTCAGAAATAATAACGGATATCACGTTTCCACCGGAAATACGTCAAGATTTTTTAATCCGGAAAATTCTCAACGATTTATGCACGAGTTTTTGGAAGAAGGTCACAAACACAGTTATATCTCCGGACAGGCTGAAATTTCATCAATTCCGAAAACTGAGTCCAAGCGTAAACGTTTAAAAGAAAAACTTAAGAAATTAAAGAAAGAAAAATTTGTAATTCCTTCTTCGGAAAGTAAAGAAGGTGACGTGATTTCATCTCTTCAAACCGAAAAAACTGATATTTCCGATATTTCACAAGATGTAGAAAATCTTTCCCTTTCTGATAATTCTAAAGCAGAATTGTCAGAAACAGAGCAAACAGAGCCTTTGACTTTGTTCGGTAAATCAATTGATTTTTATGAAACGGAAAATGAGCAAGAGTCGGTTCAATCTTTGTCGGAAGAAATTTTGCCGCAAGAGGAAGAAAATATTCTGAATAATGAAAATCCTGTGCTCAGCCCAAAAACAGATGAACCAAGTTTTAGGGATGTTCTTGAATTTTCGGCAAACGAAGGGCTTCTTGCAAGCGAAACGGACGATTTTTCACAAGAATTGCCAAAACCTAAAATAAAAAATATATTGGAACTTGATGAAGAAGAAGATATTCCTCAAAAAGAGGTTGATGCACCGCAAGAACAAGTTGACGCATATGATGAAAATGCTGACATTTCAACACTTTTGAGTGAAGACGAAATTGCGGAAATAGAAAACGAATTAAAAAACAAATACAAAGAAGAACCGGAAATAATTGAAGAACCTCAATTGTTTTCCGAGATAAGTGAATCTGAAGTCAGTGAATACGAACAAGGTATTTTAGAAGTTCCTGATGAAGATATTTAGTAATGTTAAGTTGTCATTGCTGAAAAACCTTTGAAAATCACTGTTTTAAAAATTACAAATCGTTACACTGAAATTATGCCAAAAACGATTGACAGTGTTGTCTTTTGATAAGATTATATTTATTGTAAGTCAAGGGGAATTTATGAAAACATCAACATTAAACAGATCGATGCTATCAGGTGAAAGCATGGCTCTTTTAGCGGAGTTGAAGTCATTAAATGATGAAACTGAACGACAAACGTCGGATAATAATAACTCATTGCAATCCAAACAAGAAGAGTTGGATATTTTATGGCAAAATTTTAAAATTATGCCAAAAGAAGAAAAATCACCCGGAATTTATATTCTTGCAGGTTTTATTGCCGGTGCTTTGAGCATGTTTCTTATGACGGCAATGTTGAGTTTTACAACTTTTTCAAACGTTGACGGTTCGGTTTCGGCATCTGTTACGGAAAGAAAAATTGTTAAAAAAGATCATGGGACATTTGCACGAATTGATTCTCCTCAATATGTTGCCGATAAAGTTACGGTGGAAGAGTTGACGGCTGAAGAGGCTGTAGTTAACGCTCCTGCTGTTATTAACGACAAATATAAGGTTAAAGCCGGTGATTCTCTTGAAGCTATTTCAGTTAAATTCTACGGTAAAGCTTCACCGGAAAATACAAAGAAATTGCAGGCCGCAAACGGACTTGCAAGTCCTCATGCAATTTATGCGGGACAGGAATTATTGATACCGATGAACTAAAATTTAGACATAAATTAAGGGCTTGAATTATTCAAGCCCTTTGTATTATTTGTTGTCATCGTATTTCATTTGGGAGGCAAAACTGTATAAATCACATTTTATACCTTTTTCGAGGATTATATTTTCCGCAAAAAGTACAAGATTTTTATACTTTTCATCTATGTTTCCCCGATTTTCATTAAAGAAAATTGCTTCAATATCTACGGCGAGGTTTCTTATTCCCAATTGTTCGTTATAATCAACCCATTGTTTAATAGCGTTTTCATTATCATTAACGTTTGGAATAATGATGTATTTGTTATGAATTGCCGATTTTTCCGTATCGAAAGTAAGGTATTTTTTGATATTTTCCGTAACTTCTTCGAAATTTAAGCCTTTTATTGTTTTAAATAATTCCGCATCTGCCGTATCCGTTGTAAAAACGGGTTCTGCAATACCATTTTTGATTGCTTCTGCTAATTTTTCGGAAAAAACAGAACCGTTTGTTGCCAAAATAATTTTTTTGAAATTTTCTTTTATTGCAAAATCGATAATTTCATCAAATTCTTCCCAAATTGTCGGTTCTCCTCCTCCAAAGTGCATTTCGCAATCTTTAAAATAGGGTTTAAATTGTTCCAATTGAGGAATAATTTTGTATGGATTATGTCTGTTGTTTCCCGCAAAATTGTTATAACAAAAAGTGCATTTTGCATTGCAATCGGTTTTGTGAGAAATTAAGACTTTGTTGATGTATTTTTCATTATCAAAATCTTTTACGTCTATTCTGAAACAATTTTCGCAATCGGATTGCACATACCCGTCCATTCTCATTTCTTCGATTTCGAGTTTGCAATCAAAAACGTACTCGGGATCGACGGGTCTGTTTGAAAAAACAGGGATAACAGGCGGAGCGTTTTCGGGTATCATGTACATGCAATGTCTTAAACCTTCCGGCATAAAACATAGAGTGTGCATACAATCTTCGCAACTTTTATAAGCCATAATTGTTACCTCTAATAAATTCTTGCTTCAGTTTCTGCATCGAAAAATAAGATATTTTTCGATGAAACCGATAAGTTAACTTCATTCTCGTATGTACCTTCAGGCGGCATCTCAACTTGGCATTCTTGTCCGTTACAATCAACAAAAACGATTTTTTTGCTGCCGAGCATTTCCGTAATTCTTACTTTTGCCGAAAATTTAAATGTTCCGTCTAAATCATTAAATTTTTCCGCTCTAATTCCCAAAATAACTTTTGTTTTGTCTTTTAATTTGTTTTTTTGTTCTTCCGAAAGTTCGAAATCAACTCCGTTTATGTTAATTTTTCCGTCAACAACATCGGTTTTGATAAAATTCATTGGTGGAGAGCCTAAAAAACCGCCGACAAAGACATTTGCCGGTGAATTATAAATGACATCAGGTGTATCGACTTGTTGAATTACTCCTTTGTCAATTACCGCAATTCTATCGCCCAAGGTAAGAGCTTCGGTTTGGTCGTGAGTGACGTATATAAATGTCGTCTGCAACTGTTCATGAAGTTTTTTAAGTTCCGCTCTCGTTTTTGCTCTGAGTTTTGCATCGAGGTTGGAAAGAGGTTCATCCATCAGAAAAACTCTCGGTTCCCGAACGATTGCACGTCCTAAAGCTACACGTTGTCTTTGTCCTCCCGAAAGCTGTTTGGGCTTTCTGTCCAAAAGTTCCTTTAAATCCAAAAATTCCGCAGCTTCACGGACTTTTTTATCGATTTCATCTTTTTTGAAACCACGCATTTTCAACGGGAAAGCCATATTATCGTATACGCTCATATGCGGGTAGAGTGCATAGCTTTGAAAAACAAAAGATATATCTCTGTCTTTCGGATGAATGTTATTGACAACTTTATCTCCGATGATAATTTCGCCTTCGGAAATTTCTTCAAGTCCCGCTATCATCCTCAAAACAGTCGACTTTCCGCAACCCGATGAACCGACAAGTACCAAAAATTCCTTATCTTTTATCTCAAGAGTTATGTCATTTATAACTTTTTTCTTGTTGTCGTACAGTTTTGAAACGTGTTTCAGAATTACATTTGCCATATTAATTTACCTTTGCGGTAAAATCAATCGATTCAATCGCTTTATCCGTCGGAATTATAATTGAAAATCCCGATGTTTCCGTTTCCGCCGAAATATGACCGTTCATTTGTCCGACTAAATTGCCGATAATACAAAGATTTAAACTCTTTATGAGTGTCGTGCGGTTTTTCTTATCCGGTTGATAATACGGATTGAATAAATTAGGCATCTCACTTTGTTTAGCCGGTGTACTCGGGTCGGTAATTCTTATCTTTAAAAGCTTTTCGCCCCTTTCAAGATATTCTCTGTCGGAAAGTTCCATAATAATCGTGCCGAAATCGCAAGATAAAATTGCATTATCAATAAGATATGAAACTACGGGTTTCAACACCGCATCATCACCGTAAATAACTTTTTGAGTTAAATTATCCGTGTTAATTGCAAATTGGAGTCCTTTTTCCGCAGTTTTTGCAGAATATTCGGAATATAAAGCGTTTAAAAGGTTTGTGATATCGTAATTTTTGTATGAAAAATTAACAAGTTGTGCTTCAACTTTCGCAAGCTCGGTCACTCTGTCAAGCAATTTATAAAGCTCGTCCGAGTGTTTGTAAATTATATTCAAATATTTTCTCTGCTTTTCGTCCGTTTCGCCGCCCATTCCTTCCAAAATCGCTTTGGAGTAACCGATGACAGATTTTACGGGAGAGTTGAAAACATTTGCCATTTGTGCAAGAAACATGTTTTTGTTTTTGCCCAAATTGTCCATATTTGTGCGATATTCGATAAGTTTATTGAGCAAGATATAATCTTTTGTTACATCGGTAAATGTCAAAATAAAATAATGCTCCGTTGAATTTTCCTTTGCTGAAATTTCAACATATTTTTCTGTTTCCGTGGCAACTTTGAAGGCTTTTCTGACAGAGCCCGAGCTACCGTTAATCATTGACGGTAAATCCGCTTTTATCAAATCAGTGATATTTGTATCTTTTGCGTCATTAATTTCAAAAAGATTATTTGCGGATGTGTTGGAATACAAAACCTTGCCTGAAGAAGCTATCGTTACAATCGGAATTTGAATATCATCCGTAATGGGTCTGTATTCTTGTTTTTTCTTGAAAAATTTTAATAAATTGAAATCTGCCATTGTATTTTCTCTTGTATCTTTTGTTTTTTCTTTAATATACTATAAAAATTTTATTTTTCAGCATTCTTTAAATCCGAAACATATTCTATCGCATCTTCTAACGACGGAAATGTCGGAATAACACCCTCTAAATATGCGGAAGACAAGGCTTCTTTGATTTTCTCCGACGGATTAACGAGCAAAAATGAACCGCCTGCATTTTGACAAGCTTTGTAAATTTCCGCAAAAATATACGTGTTGTCAGGGTCAAAAATCATAACCTTTTCTAAATTCATTACAACGTGAGGCGTTCCCGATAAAATAACCGCATTCAAATCTGCATTTACAGCGTCAAAAACTTTTTTATCATTAAATTTTCTCAAGTGGTAAGAAACAATATCTTCGTTAACGTTGGTTTTTCTAAACAATGTATTTTCACTGTGTTCGTTTGGAGTATTCATGTATTTCAAAATATCGGTGTGCCAAGTGTCTGTTTTTGTGACATATCCGTCAACACCTAATTTGTAACATTTATCAATCAATTCTTTTTCATCCGCACCGGAAATTACGATAATTTTATAATTTTGTTTTCCTTCATTTTTAAGCTCGATAGCTTCTCTTATAAGTGAAAAACCGTCTTCGCAATCGGGCAAAAATAAGTCTATGAGCAAATAATGGAAAGAATGGCGTATTAATTCCGCTTTGGCTTCTTCCTTGTTTCTTGCAACAAAAGAACGAAGTCCGACTTTTTTCATTAATTGATTTAATTGATACAAAGAAAGTTCCAAATCATCAACAATGAGAACGTTTTTATTTTCAGAATTGAAATTTACGTCAACATCAAAGAAATTTAATTTTCTTTCAATTTCTACCAAGGCTCTTGAAATGTCAGTTGTGGTAACATTTTGTATATTAATTTCGCTGGTCTTGTCCGCAAGTTCTAAAATCTTGTGAATTTGTTCTTGTGTAAGTTCCATTTTTTACTCCTCGTTTACGATAATTATATCAGCATTTTGTTTTGAATACAAATAATTGAAGAATTGCAAAACTTCATATTAATGTTGAATTTTATGGCGATAATTGGTAAAATGTTTTCAATAGGAGAATTATTATGAAAAAGTTTAAAATTTCGTTTTTAGTTACCGCATTGTTGGCAATTACTGCTCTTCAAGCTCAAGCAGATACAATAGGATATGCGGATTTTAAGAAAATTGAGAATAATTACGCTTATGCACAAAAGGTCTATAAAGATATTGACTCTAAGGTTTTGGGTCTTCAACAATATTTGATTGACAAGGATAAGGAATATAAATCTATTGATTCTCCGTTAAGTAAAAAAGCTTTTGAAGAAAAAACAGAAAAAGAATATAAAGCAAAAGAAGATGCCGTTGTTAAATTGAAGGTTGAAAAGGAAAATGAAATTTTCAACAATATTCAAAACGCATCGAAAATTGTTTCCGCACAAAAAAATATTGATGTGGTTTTTGATTACAGAGTTATTTTGACGGGCGGTGTCGATTTAACACAAGATATTATTAACTACCTCAACGGAAATAAAAAATAGTTAAAAATGACTGATAATTCTGTAATTTTACAAAGAGTCGAAGAAATAATCGGTGATAAATTATGGTGCATGGCTCCGTTTGAGAAACTGTGTTTTTTGGATAACGGTGATGTATTTCCGTGTTGTCCGGATTATATTGACAGGTATTCTTTCGGCAATTTTTATAAAAATTCAAGTTCTGAAATCGCAAATGGTGAGAAGGCTGTAGCGTTTCGTCAGGCAGTGGTTGACGCTTCTTTTAAGTTTTGCCATCTCGATATGTGTTTGAATTTTCATAACTTGAAACACAATTGTGAGCATAATTGCCGTAAAATTTTTGAAAAAGTTGATATTTCAAAAGTCAAATTTAAAAAAATTCAATTGAACATTGATAATTCGTGCAATGTCAGATGTATAACTTGTCGTGATGTTTTTCTTTCTGACAGTAAAGAAGAATTTGAAAGAAAAAAGAAAGTTTTTGAAGAAGTTATATTACCGTTTTTTTATGAAAATGAAATTGAAGAAGTGTTTTTAGACGGAAGCGGGGAAGTTTTTGCAAGTAGAATTTCTCAGTATATGCTCAAAATTTTGACGGATAAATTTCCAAAAATAAAATATCAGATAATTACAAACGGCTTGCTTTTCAACGAAAAAATGTGTAATCATCTCGGACTTTCCGATAAAATTTTTAAGGCAATTTTTTCAATTCATGCCACAACAAAAGAAACTTATGACAAAATTGTCCGAGGAAGTGATTTTGATAAAGTTATGAAGAATTTGAAATACGCTGTTGAACTGAAAAATCAAGGCAAAATAAAAGAAATTGATATGAATTTTGTTGTTTCGACATTGAATTTTCGAGAAATGGTTGATTTTCAGCGTTTGGCAAATGAATTGGGTGTTTTTACTCATTTTACGGAATATCGTCCGTGGGGACATGTTGAAATGGATAAAGAATATGAAAAATATGCGGTTTATTTGCCGGAAAATCCGTATTATGAGGAGTTTAAAGAAATTATTAAAGATGATATTTTCAAATCTTCAAATTGCAATATGAATTTGAGATTGGCGGAATGATTTTCAATTAATTGTCAACAAAAAAGCCTCGAAACAATTCGAGGCCTTTTGTTATTTGTTAAAAATTAGCCTTCAACAATTTTGATGCCTGATGATGTACCAAGGCTTGAAGCTCCTGCTTCAACCATTGCTTCAGCGGCTTTTCTGTCCCTAATTCCGCCTGATGCTTTTACTCTCAAGCCTGCTTCTTTAACTGTATCGTGCATCAATTTTACGTCTTCCGCTTTTGCACCGACACCGCCGTTAACAAAGCCTGTTGATGTTTTTACGAAGTCTGCTTTTGCGGCAATTGCACATTTGCAAGCTTCAACGATTTCTTCTTTTGTTAAATAATCTGTTTCGATAATAACTTTCAAAACTGTTGAACCGCAAGCTTCTTTAACTGTTTTGATATCTTCTGTTACAACATCCCATTCAGCATTTTTAACTGCTTGAATGTTAAGAACCATATCAACTTCGTTTGCTCCGTCTTCGATTGCTCTTTTTGCTTCAAAAGCTTTTGCATCGGAAACCATTGCTCCTAAGGGAAAACCTACTACCGTAACGACTTTAACGTCAGTTCCTTTTAATGCTTCAGCAGCTTTTTTTACGTTAATCGGGTTAACGCAAACGCCTCTGAAATTGTGTTCTTTTGCTTCTTCATACAATTTTGTAAGTGCTTCATTTGTTGCAGTCGGTTTCAAAAGAGTATGTTCGATGTATTTGTTCATTTTAAGCCTCCTAATTAACTTCTAACATCTTTGTAGAATTGAATTTTTTGGGTGAACAATGTTCGATATAGTCCCTTAAAAGTTCAAAACACGGTTTAGACACCTTTACATCCGCAAGTTTATCATAAGGTGTTTCAATATTAAAGTCTGTATTTTGTAAAGTTTTTAAAAAATCTTTTATTTTCGGGTGAATTCTCATTGCTTTTTCCCCTGAAATCAAGTGATGGTCGCAAACAAGCCCGCCGTGTTCAAAAGAAAATTTTGTATAGTTATCATTAATTTGTTCTCTGCAAATATTGCATACCGAAAATTCGGGTGCATAACCGAAAACTTGCATTATTTTAAGCTGAAATCTGATTGTTGCAAGCAAAATTTCGACATCTGTTTTGCTTTCAGAAATTTTTGACAAAACAGAGTAAAGCAAATTATAAATTTTGTCACTGTTTTCGTCATTTTCTTCGCCAAAATTTTTGACCGTTTCAACGCAATACATTGAAAAAAACAGTTTGTCGGTATCTTGACGCAGGCGAAAGAAAGAGTTGACGGTTTCGGCTTGAGATACCGTATCCATTGACTTTCCTTTGGTTAGCAAAAGATTGTTTGCAACGAACATATCCATTCTTCCGCAAAGTTTTCCGTTCGGTTTTTTAGAACCTTTTGCCATGCATTTTATCAGACCTTTTTCTTTGGAATACATCATAACAATTTTGTCGGCTTCTCCAAAGTCGTAAGATTTTAAGTTAATGGCATTTGCGGAATATTTTTGTCGCATGTTACATCACGTCAAAACTTGCTCCGTGATAAACTCCACGGATATATTGTTGCATTTCTATTTTGTTGTCGCTTGCTTGCAGAGCGGTTTCTTTTGTAATAATACCGGCTTTGTATAATTGGAACAAAGAGATATTCAAAGAAATCATATCGTCGAAAGTTCCTCGTTTTACCAAATCATAGATTTGTTCAAGAGAATCTTTCATAATGAAATCTTTGACGGTCGGAGTTACGACGAGAATTTCGCAAGCGGGGAAACGTCCAGCTCTGTCGGCTCTCGGTACCAATCTTTGAGAAATTGTTCCTCTTAAGTTTTCAGCGAGTTGTTTTCTTATATAATCTCTGTCTTTCGGTTCAAAAAATCCGACAGCACGGTTAATTGTTTGAATAGCATCATTCGTGTGTAATGTTGCAAGAACCAAGTGACCTGTTTCCGATGCTTTAAGAGCTGCTGACATTGTTTCAATGTCACGGATTTCTCCGACCAAAATAACGTCAGGATCTTGACGAAGGGCATATTTAATTCCTTCCGGAAAAGAAGGGGTGTCAATTCCGATTTGGCGTTGTGTAATTATACATTTTGACGGTGTAAACAGATATTCTACAGGGTCTTCAATTGTTATGATATGTTTTTCCTGTGTATTGTTAATGTGGTTAATCATAGTGGCAAGTGTGGATGATTTACCGCTTCCGGTTGCCCCTGTAACCAATACAATACCGTTTTTTAAGGTTGAAAATTTTTCAATTGATTTAGGTAAGTGCAATTCTTCTCTTGTCGGAATTTTAATTGAAATTACACGGATTACCATGAACATTTTTCCGAGTTCCCGAGATAAATTTATACGAAAACGTGCAACTTCGGGGATGTCATAAGAAAAATCCGCATCGTAATTGTCAAAAGCTTTGTTTCTGTACGAAGCAGGTACAACTGTTTCCAAAATTTCGAAAAAATCTTCTTCCGATAAAGGCGGAAGCTGTGTTCTGATTATTTTCCCGTCTTTTCTGACTGCAGGTGATTCATTAATTTTTAGGTGAATATCCGAAACACCTTTTTGAACCGCACTTTTTAATAAACCGACAATATTGACTGACATCACGGGATTTCTTTCCTGCTAAACTTTCACTTCCTTCATACTGACATTAAAATCAATATTTGTCAAAATATTGCAAAACATTAATCTTTTTAAACTATTACAAAGATGTTACGATTTTGACTTAAACAACAAAATGTTGTCTAATTGATACAGAGTGGGTTATCTTAGGTATTTGTACTTGCAAAACCGAAAATTGCCCGAATAGGCGGAAATGCCGTAAGGACAGGTTTATAAGTGTATATTAAAGCATTACAAATCGATCATTTTAAATCTTTTGCAAATGACGTGACGATACCGTTTTTGCAAGGATTTACCACGGTTGGAGGTCCTAACGGTTCCGGAAAAAGTAACATTATTGACAGTATTTTGTTTGCACTCGGTTTTTCGATGTCGAGAACTCTTCGTGCGGAAAAGTTATCCGATTACATTTCAACCCACAATCCGAGAAGAAATGATGCTTTTGTAAAAGTTACATTTGGTTTTGAAGCTGATGAAAACCAAGAATTATCGGTTGCAAGAAGAATTAAGAAAAGTTCGCAAGGATATAACAGCGTTTATTATTTGAATGACAAAGTTTGTACGCTCAGTGATATCCATATTGAGCTTGAAAAATACAACATTACTCCGAACAGTTACAATGTTGTTATGCAAAATGACGTTATGAACATTACGACTTGCTCAAACGGCGACAGAAGAAGAATTGTTGAAGAAATTGCCGGAACGGCAGAGTTTGACAGACAAATCGAAAAGGCTGAAAATGAGCTTCTTGTTGTTGAACAAAGGGTTGAGTCAACAAATTTAATTCTTGAAGAATTGGGCAAAACAATCGAAAGACTTTCGGAAGAAAGAGAAGTTGCCTTAAAATATGAAAAACTCAGAAATGAAAAAACGGAACTCGAGAGCCAAGTTTCCTCAGTAAAATATTTTGACCTTATGAAATCCAATGAACACGTGCATGAAAGCATAATGGAATTTGGTAAGAAAAAAGAAGAAAAACGGTATGAATTAAAGAAGCTTGAAGATAAAATTTTAAAGGTAAAGAAAAATTTAGAAGAAATTCAGGCAAAAGTTAAGGCAAACGGTGAAGCCGAACAAATTTCCGTTATTCAAAAGGCAGAAGAAATCAAGGGAAAAATTGACCGTAAAAAAAGTGCGATAGACCAAGCTGACGTTACGATTGCGAGAAATAAACAGGCAATTTTCGGTTGCGAAAACGGCAACAAAACCGCACAATCAAAAATTGAAGAAGCAAAAGCTACGATAAAAGCTTTCGAACAGGAAATACAAGGTCTTGAGCTTGCCCTGAAAGCTGAACAGGCTGAATTGGCAAGAGTTTTGGAAGAAGTTTCCGGCTTAAATCAAACCGCAGAGGCATTTATTGCACAAAGAACCGAGCTTCAAAAAGAATTGGATAAATTCAGAGATGAAGAGGTAGATTTGGAGAAAAAAATCGCACCTCTTGAAAGTTCTCTCGTTTCAAATAAAAGAATTATTGAAAATTCTCAAAAATCCGTTGATGATTTGAAGAGATTTAAAGAAACATTTAAGGATGAAAAAGACAGACTTGAAATCCAAACGGTTGAGCTTGATAAGGAATTGCAGGATTTTAGAACAATTCAGGAAAATTCTGT
>CAZOGS010000013.1:0-1714 GCA_964579375.1 uncultured Muribaculaceae bacterium | reverse complement strand
GTTGAAGATGCCGATGTTGCAAAGATTTGTATTGAGCTTTTGAAAACAAATCGTGCAGGCTCGACGACATTCATCCCACTCGACAAAATCAAGCCCGCACCACGCAGTTTGCCGAATATCAGAGAAAAAGGTGTTATTGATTATGCGATAAATCTTGTTGATTTTGACGATATTTACGTTGATGCTTTTTTCCTCGCTTTGGGCGAAACAATAATCGTTGAGGACTATGAGGTTGCGAAACGTTTGCACGGCAAGTACAGAATGGTTACGCTTTCCGGAGAATTGTTTGACCGTTCGGGTGCTATTACGGGCGGTGACAGAAAAAAAACGGGCATGAAGTTTGCTTCAACAAGTGAAGATGAGATTTCTAAGTTAAAAGCTGGTCTTTCAAAACTTCAAAAGGAATATTACGACCTCGAGGCAAAGAAAAACGATATCGAAAATCGCCAAAACAGAATAAGAACGGAATATTCCGAAGCTTTGAATACTTCAAATAAGGCTAAGTTGGAATTAAGAAATTTAATAACAAAGGCTACAGAGGCAGATGAGAAAATTAATGCCCATAACCAAGACATTGCAGTTGCCCAAGAAGCTGTTTCAAATGCCGAAAAACAACTTGATGCATATGAAGTGAAACGTTTCGATTTGAGCGAAAAAATGCTCGGTTTGCGTGATAAAATTTCTGAAATTGAAAGCAAAATGAGCGAAGGCGAACTTCGTCGTTTGAAAGAAAAAACACAATCTTATGAGGATAAAATCAAAAAGATTGAAACGAAAATTACTTTCAAAAAGAACGAAATTACAAGCCAAAACAACGTTATCGACTTCCAAAATATCGTTATTAATGACAATTTGACAAAAATTGAGCAAATGAAAAAAGATAATGTTCAGCTTGAAGAAGATAAAATTCGTTTTGCGGAAGATAAAAAAGTTCTTGAAGAAGAATTAAAAATTTGGGATGCGAAAAAAGCTGAGCTTGCTGAAAAATTGAAACAATTCCAAGATGAAAGAGATGCCGTTCAAAAAGAATTGCTTGAAAATGAAAAGGCAAAAGACGTTTTGGTCAACGATTTGGCAAGAATAGCAGACCAAATAGAGTCATTCCGTGCAAGAAGACGTGAAATTGAACCGCAGCTCGAACAAATAACGAACGAACTCACGGAAGCGGGAATTAACGTAAAAACGCTTGTCGCTCCCGAGCTTTCGACGGAAGAAATTACCGCAAAAATTCAAAGGCTTCAAAAACGTATGACAGACCTTGAGCCTGTTAATATGAACGCTATCAAGAGTTACGATACACAAATGGCTCGTAAGGAAGAGCTCGATGAAAAAATTGCCGTTTTGACAAAAGAAAGAACGGAAATTGAAGAAAGAATGTCGGGCTATGGAGAAGCGAAAAAAGATGCGTTTATGAACACTTACACCGCTATCAATAATAATTTCAAATCTGTTTTTGAAAAATTAGCGGACGGTGAAGGTACATTGATTTTGGAAAACGAACAAGATCCGTTCTCGGGCGGTTTGAGCATGATGGTTAAGCCGAGAGGAAAAGGTCAAACAAAATTAATCCAACTGTCGGGCGGAGAAAAAGCAATAACGGCACTGTCTTTGGTATTTGCAATCCAAAAATACATGCCTGCTCCGTTTTACGCTTTGGATGAAGTTGATGCAAGTTTGGACGTTATAAACAGAGAAAAATTTGCATTAATGATAA
>CAZOGS010000012.1:17197-20236 GCA_964579375.1 uncultured Muribaculaceae bacterium | reverse complement strand
ATTTGATTGTACATAACGGCATAGTGCAAAGGTGTATAACCGTTATCATCCGCAACTTTTATGTTTGCGTTCGCATCAACTAAAACTTGTGCCGTTTCGTATGACTTTGCCTTAATTGCCGCCATTAACGGGGACATCATATTTTCATCCCTTGCGTTAATATCTGCTCCGCAAAGAAGAAAAAATCTTACAGCCTTTGCTTGCCCTGCCGCCGCCGCAACAAATACGGGTGTTCTTCTCGCTCCGTCTTTCATATTGACAAATATATTTGCTTCGGTAAAAAGACTCAAAACCTTTATATTTCCGTCTTTTGCAGCTTTATAAAACCCTTCTTCCGACGGTTCATAGCCACTCGCCGTTATTTGACTTGCGGTCGAGCTCGGCAATATCAATGATGCATATACTGAATTGCCCTGAAAATCACAGTTCCCGTACATTGCCGTTAAAACAATTGCAGTACACAAAATTTTGCTGATTTTTCTTCTTTTCATATAGCACCTTTTCTTGTTTTTAGACCGCAGGGTAATCAATGTCACAAACAAATGAACGATTCGACAATTTTATTCCGGATGTCATTTGTTTTCTTTTAAATTCCGCCCGCAAAATGGTTTTGATAATTTGTTTTACGGGTTTATTCGGAAGCATATAACAAATTTCTTCCGCATCAATGTTTTCTTCAAAATAAAGCTTAATAACCTTATCCAAAACATCATATTCGGGCAAACTGTCCGTATCCTTTTGATTTGGTCGAAGTTCAGCTGACGGCGGTTTTGTCATTGTACTCATCGGAATTATAATTCTGTCTTTGTTTATCCTTTCCGAAATTTTATAAACATCCGTCTTATAAATATCCGAAAGGACATTAAAACCTCCGCAAGTATCTCCATACAATGTGCAATAACCCGTCGCAACTTCGGATTTGTTGCCCGTTGACAACAAAAGAGCATTGTAACGGTTGGAATAATTCATTAAAATCAACCCTCTTAAACGGGATTGCAAATTTTCTTCAGCAAGGTCATTAAACTTTTTGCCTTGGACTTTATCAACAAACGTTTCAAACATCGGTTTTATCGGAATATTTTTACATTCCATTCCTAAATTTTTTGCAAGTTCAACGCTGTCATCAACACTGCCGGAGCTTGAATATTCACTTGGCATTGTAATTCCGACTACATTTTCGCTCCCGATTGCCCGACAAGCAATTGCTGCCGTCAGTGCTGAATCTATTCCGCCCGATAACCCGAGAACAATCTTCTTAAATCCTGTCTTTTTACAAAAATCTCTTAAAGCAAATGTTATCGCATCAATCGTTTCGTCATAAATATTGACGTCCTTTTCCGCAATTTCTTCATATTCTTTTTCTTCGTCATAACAAATTTTGCACTCTTTAAAAGCAGGTGCTTCTACAATTTTTTTACCTTGTTTTGTCGAGAAATAACTTCTTCCGTCAAAAAGATATGAACCGGATAAGCATACAGGATTTACACGGATTTCGGGATAAGATTTTTTTGCAATTCTTTTGAAAAAATTATCCGTTTGAAAATTTTCGGCATATAAATTTAACAAAATATCGGTTTTGCACTCCTTTATCTTGTCAAGAGTAACCGTCATCAATCTTCCGTGATACTCAATATCAACCGCTCCACTGCCGGATTTGAAATATTTTCTTTCCTGTTCGGTTAAATCCTTCTTACGGCAAAGAATTTTTTTCTTTCCGTTTGAAAGCAAAGCAATTGAATTATATAAACCGTCTTCCGCCTTTTCTACAATTCCTATAATAATATCTCTCTGTTTCGAAAGTGCCGTTATCTCTTCAAGTTCGATGTTTTGTTTTTCAATAAATTCAAAACTTTTAAAATAATCACAACAATTAATTCCCGTTATTGCAAGCGTCGGAAAAATAATAAGCTCTTCTGAATTATCTTCTGTAATATATTGTTTTATTTTTTCGCTGTTTTCTTCAATATCAGCCGATTTCGTGTTCAGTTGTACTATTGTTGCTTTCATTTTGTTGTTGCCTTTTTTCTTTAATTTTTATATATCTCGTAACATCCCATCTTAAATCAACATATTCAATTTTTTTGTCAATTTTATCTATATTTTTAAGAATTGTTTTAATGGATTTTAATCGGTCATACGCTTTGTCATCAGGTTCTCCAATGTCAATTAACACCGATTTTATCTTTACAAAAACATTGTGAGGATTTCTGTAATCAATGTATTCAACATCTTCTCCGGAATATTGTTTTGTTTTCTCGGCAAGTTCCAAAATAGCGTTTATTTTATCCTCTTTCCAATGAACAAAATTATCCTGTTCACCTGTCGAGAGAACCTTTAACGGGTACAACTTTTCGTTCTTTGGCAATAACTCCGCACCCAACAAAGTTCCGTCCTCTACGAAAAACGCAACCGGTTTCGAATTTTCATTCGGTGCTATCATAATGACAGGCATTTTATCCTCTATGACAATTTGCATTCTCGCCGGAAGCCAATATCTTCTTATATGCACGGACTTTACGGTTTTTATTTCCGATATTTTATCTTCAAAACCTTTTACATCTAACATATATAACGGTCGTTTCGGAATTTCGACCTTCTTCATTATGCTTAAAACCTTTTCGGGAGATGTAATATATGTCCCTACAATCGCTACATTTTTGTTTTTCGAAGATATAAACATTTTTTGGGGATAATACCATTTGGAAGAACAAAGAATTTTATAACTGCTAAAAATAATCAAAGCAATCAATAAAGCCCTTAAGCACAAAAGCATCTTGCTTGAACGAACAGGCTTCCTTTTATGTTTTTCTTTGTCTTTTTCCAAATGTTCCGTCATTATCTGTTTAATCCTGCATTATTCAATATGGTTAAAACCAATTCATCATAGGAAATACCCATCACTGCCGCTTGTGCAGGCAAATCACTGACATCCGTCATTCCCGGACTCGTATTAATTTCCAAAACGTACGGAATATCATTTGCAACCAAAAAATCAATTCTGCTGACGCCCTTGCAACCGCAAGCTTTACAAGCTTTTAC
>CAZOGS010000012.1:14535-17097 GCA_964579375.1 uncultured Muribaculaceae bacterium | reverse complement strand
CCAAAAAATCAATTCTGCTGACGCCCTTGCAACCGCAAGCTTTACAAGCTTTTACCGCAATATCTTTAACTTTTGCGGTCATCTCTTCCGAAAGTTCCGCAGGAAGGATAAACTCCGTCATTCCTTTGGTATATTTCGCTTCATAATCATACCATTCCGTTTTCGGACGAAGTTCAAGAATTTCTGTCGCAAACGTTTCGTCATCCTTATCCAAAACGCCTACAGTTAAAGATTTTCCCGTTAAAAATTCTTCAACCATTACATCTTGCCCGATTTCGGCTGATTTCTTATAATTTTCGGCAAATTCTTCCTTCGTATTAACCTTATACATTCCTATGCTTGAACCTTCACTGACTGGCTTGAGCATAACGGGGAAGTTCAAATCTTTAACTTTTTCTTCCGCATCTTCACCCATTTTAATCAAAACTGATTTAATCAACGGAACATAATCAAAATTTTTCAAGATGTTTTTTGTCGTAGCCTTGTTCATACAAGCAGCACTTGCAAAAACACCGCAACCGGTATACTCAATTCCCAAAATTTCCAAAAGTCCTTGTATGCAACCGTCCTCACCGTATTTTCCGTGCAAAGCATTATATGCAACCGTCACTTCATTGTCGTGCAAGGTTTCAGCTATATCTTCATCAACATCGATAAGTATAGAGTTTTCGTAGCCCAATCTTTGTAAGGATTCAAACACATTTTTTCCCGAACGCAATGAAACCTCACGTTCGTTTGACATTCCGCCGCAAAGCACTGCAATCCTTGTATCTAAAGGATATTTTAATTGTTGATTGTTGTCATTGTTTGCCATATTTCTTTTTCTTCCTCATTTGCAATTCCGATGAATTTCACCTCGGGATGAAGTTCAATCGTGTAACGCACTTTGACCTCATTATACATTTTATACATCAAATTCAACACATCGTTTGACGTTGCGTAACCGATGTTTACGATAAAGTTTGCGTGATTTTCCCAAACTTTTGCCCCGCCGATAATTTTTGATTTTACGCCCGATTTTTCCAACAATCTTCCCGCAGAGTCATTTTCGGGGTTTTTGAAAATACTTCCCGCATTCGGAAGAGCAAGTGACGGTTGTTTTTGCTTTCTAAAATCAGCATTTCTTTGCATCAAAGCCTTTACCTCTTCAGTTGTAGACGGTTTTAATTCAAATTCCGCACCTAAAACAACATATTTTTTCTCGGAAAGTACCGTTTTTCTGTATTCAAAATTCATCTCATCTTTTGTTAAAGTTAAAACTTTCTTATTTTCAACGTCAAAGACTTTGCAGGATTTAAAAATATCCGCAATTGATTGACTGTGTGCCGACGCATTCATATAAACCATTCCGCCGATTGTACCGGGGATACAAAACATAAATTCCATGCCCGAAAGCCCGATTTCGGAAACTTCTCGTGATAAAACAGGGGCTTTTACACCACAAGTTGCATAAACGCTCGTTCCGTTGATTTCAAAATCGTTTATTTCCGTTGTAATAATTACATCTCCGTCAATTCCCGCAGAAGAAATTAACACATCGGAACCGTTGCCTAAAATTATTGCCGTCGGATTTTCTCTTAACGTTTCTTCAAGCTCATCCGTTGTACTCGGGAAATAGACAGTTTTTGCTTTTCCGCCGATTTGAAAAGTCGTGTGTTTTTTTAGTTCATAATCTTTTTCAATTCTCATATTAATTCTCGCTTAATTTCTTTAAAAATCCGCCGATTTGAGTTACAGTACCGGCTCCGAGGGTAATTACAAGGTCACCTTTTCTTAATGTCGGATAAATTTTTTCCGCAACAGTTTGCATATCTCCTCCGACATACGTTTTATCTTCATTTTTCAATTCTTTAACAAAGTTTTCGGAATTTATTCCGTCAATCGGCTCTTCGCAAGCATGGAAAACGTCCGTAACGAAGATTTTATCAACAGTATTAAAAACATTCAAAAAATCATTCCAAAGACTTTTTAACCTTGTAAATCTGTGCGGTTGAAAAATCGCAACAACTCGTCCGCCTTCATAAGAAGCAACACTTTGCAAGGTTGTGCCTATTTCCTCCGGATGATGAGCATAATCGTCATAAACATTTACGCCGTTAAAGTCCGTAACCTTTTGAAATCTTCTTCCCATTCCCGTAAAAGTTTTGAAATGTTCAAGCATTTCTTCGGGATGAAAACCTTTCAAATCCAAAGCCGCAAATACTGCTAAAGCATTGTAAACATTATGTATTCCCGGAACAGACAATTCCATTTTAACTCTAAATTCACCGTCGCAGTAAATATCAAATTTTGACGAAAATCCGTTAAATTCAATGTTTTTAGCAACATAATCGGCATCATTTAAACCAAATGTCACGAAATTTCTTTCGGGCAGAAGTTTAATAAATTCTCTACAGCCCTCACTGTCGGTATTTGTTATAATCAGTGAATCTTCGGCTGTATTATCAATGTACTTTTTAAATGTTTTATAAATATCAGACATTCCGTTTTTATAAAAATCAGGATGGTCGTAAGACAAATTGTTAATTACGTTAACATCGGGTTTATACTTGACAATTGTAC
>CAZOGS010000012.1:0-14435 GCA_964579375.1 uncultured Muribaculaceae bacterium | reverse complement strand
TCGTAAGACAAATTGTTAATTACGTTAACATCGGGTTTATACTTGACAATTGTACCGTCCGATTCATCCAATTCGGCAACAAAAATTTTATCCGAGTCAAACTTTGAATTATCATTGATTTCGGGAATAAAACCGCCTACGGCATAAGACGGGTGTTTTCCCGCTTTGCTCAATACATAAGAGCAAAGTCCGCTCGTGGTTGTCTTTCCATGCGTACCTGAAAATCCAAAGAAAAGAGCATCTTTATCATCGGAAAAATCTTGCGAAATCAACTTCAGCATGTCCGAACGATGAAGAACTTCAAGGTTAAGTCTTCTTGCTTCTTTTAATTCGGGGTTTTCCTCCGAAATTGCGGAGCTTATGACCACCGTCATTTCAGGATTTATATTTTCAGCTTTTTGCCCGATTTTTATGTCCGCACCCATATTCTTTAACATTTTTACATATTTGCTTTCTGAAATATCAGAGCCGGTGACTTTGCAACCTTTTTCCAACAAAAATTTTGCTAAGGCACTCATGCCTACGCCGCCTGCCGCTATAAAGTGAAATTGTTTATCTTTTAATGTCATTTTTTCATCCTGTTTTATCTCATTTTATCCTATTACAAATTATTTTTGTGGGCAAAATATTTAAAAATCTTCGCATTTTTTACAAAAAAATAATTCTTTCTTGAAATTTGTAAAAAAACAGGCTACAATATTTATCACAAGTAGAGTTTATAAAAGGATTATGTTTCATGAAATTACACATGCAAATTTTAATTGCTTTAGGTCTTGGAATTAAACGTAACGGTCATATATTCTTAGGACTTATTGCCGGTATTATTTTGGGATTTATTCTCCATAATTACAAGTTTACTTCAACGGGAGAAATTAATTTGGCAGTTGCTTCGGTGATTGGAGCTCTTGACTTTATCGGACAATTGTTCATCAGACTTATTCAAATGGTTGTTATTCCTTTGGTTTGTTCCGCAATTATTGTCGGTATCTCAAGCATCGGTGACAGTAATCAGCTCGCTAAATTCGGTAAAAAAATGATTTTATACTATGGTATAATTTCATTCTCTGCCGTTACTATCGGGGCTATTCTTGCAACAATATTTAAGCCGGGTGTCGGTGTTCAATCATTCATCAATCAATCATCGGCTTTATCAGCTCAAGCTCAAGTTCAAGAAGCAATTTTGGAACAACAAGGACATATCGCACAGATTTTCCTCAATATGATTCCTCAAAATCCGATTGCATCAATTGCAATGGGCGATTTGGTTCCCGTATTACTCTTCACTCTCATTTTTGCAATTGCATTAACTAAAGTCGGAGAAGTTGCAAGACCGATTGTTGGATTTTTTGAATCAGTATTTGCCGCAACGATGAAAGTTACGGATTGGATTATGTTCCTCGCTGCTCCCGGTGTTTTTGCCTTAGCGGCAGTTGCGGTTTCTTCTTTTGGCGTCGGCATTTTCTCAAGTATTTCAACATACTTTATGGTTGTTATCATCGGTTTGCTTATTCAACTTTGCTTCGTATATCCGATATTTATTTCGGTATTCAGTAAAGTTCCTGTTGCAATTTTCTTCTCTTCAATCACTGAAGCGATGATGGTTGCATTCGGTACGGCAAGCAGTTCCGCAACATTACCGTTAACAATTGCTTGCTGTGAAAAAAGAGGTATTTCGCACAAAATTTGCTCTTTCGTAATTCCTTTGGGAGCTACTTTGAACATGGACGGAACAGCATTGTTCCAAACAGTTGCGGTTCTTTTCTTGACACAAGCTTACGGTGTCGTTCTTGAACCTATGCAAATCGTTCAAATTGCATTCTTTGCATTTGTTGCATCAAGTACTTGTGCGGGTGTTCCCGGAGCAGGTCTTATCACAATTGCCTTAATTCTCAACGGCATCGGCTTAACTCCTCAACAATTGGTTGAAGGTTTTGCATTCTTGTTCGCTATCGATAGAATTTTGGAAATGATAAGAACGGTTTTGAACGTTGCTTCAGATGCTGCGGTAGCTGCAGTTATTGCTGATAACGAAAATGAAATCGATTACGATTTATTCAATAACGTTGAAGAATACAAGGAAATTATTGAGTAATTTCATAAACGTATCTATTGCAAAAGAGAGCTTTAATGAAGCTCTCTTTTTTGTTTTATTCTATTCGGAAAGAATTTCGTTCAAATCTTTTTCGGCTGAGCCGCTGATTTTTTTTATGCCGAAAATATCTTTCATTCCGTCAAAAATCGACGGATTTAAAACATTCGGACAACATTCACTCAAATATATATTTTTAATACCCAATATTTTAAGGTTCAAAGCGTGGGAAACGGTTTGCAAGTGACATTGCGTTATGTACGCAGTTGTTTTTTCACTCAAAATATTTTCGTGTTCCTTAAGCTTATCAAAAACGTTATAAATTAAAGACATATCGTAAAAAGAACTTATATGCCAAATATTTTTTTGTTTTCTGTTATAAGAAAAAGAAATTATAAAACAATCATCAGGCAAAATATCAAAAAGAGATTCAAAATATTCGGTAAGAGGAACGTTATGGTTATTGGTTCCTATAATTATTAAATGGCGATATTCCCCCTTATCAAAACTTTCTAAAATCTTATCAATTTTTCTGTCAATTTCACTTTTTTCATAACCGACAGAGATATTTCCGATTTGGATATTTTTTGAAAAACCTTTTTCTTTTTTTGCGGCTTCAATCAACGGAGAAAAATCATTTTCACTGATTTTTTCAATACCGTAAGCAGGATTGTTATCGGGAGTAAAGACTCTTCCTCTCACAAAATCGATGTGCAAATGTGAATTTTTTGTTATTAATACAGATCCGGGGAAAGAAGCAAAATCAAGTTGAACATTACTCAAAGAACGTTGATAATGTCCCGCTAAATTTTTGTATTTGTGAAAACGGGAAAAAGAATGAGCAAAAAGCATTTCATTATGAGTATAAACATTAATATCCTCATCTTTTACCGCTTCAAGCAACATTTCTAAATTTTTATAATAGTGCCCCGAAACTAAAATACATTTTCCTTTTTTGATATCCAAATTCACATCAGTTTCCTCAATAGGACCGTATTTATTTTCGATAATTTTATTCAATTTTGTCATTATTTCCCGATTTGTTTTTGCAAACTCAAAAATCTTCTTTTTGAGTTCTTTTTCCGTTAACTCGTCATAGTGTATAGCTTTTAACAATTCGGGGATTTTAAATTTTTCATCACCTAATTGCTCTTCATAATTTTCTATTTCGGTTATGCAAAGACAAGCATTGCTAATAAGCATTACCGCAATATCCGTTGCCGCTTTTTTAAATTTAGAAATTACCGTATTCTTTTTTACGGATTGTTTTTCACCAAATTTTAAAGCTTGAAGACCTTCTTTTTTTGTTTCAAAAGAAAGTTTTTCACCTTCAATAGGCTCAAAAGGTACATTTTGCAATTTGCATTCCTCTTTATAAAGCAATGTGAGTTTTTGTACCTCGTCATAAAGATTTTTGATAATATTCAAAAAAATGTCTTTTTGAAAATCTAAATTTACAACCGTTAAGTTAACATAATTGATAATCAAATCGGTTATTTTTCCCGTGTTACTGCCGATTTCTCTCATCTTTTCTTCATAATAAGCCATTTGACTTAATTCATAAATCAAAAGCTCCTTAAGAGATATAATTGACGGGTCGTATGAAAAAACGACAGGAGTTGTACCCTCATTGCAAACAGGGTTATCATAATTAAAAAACAGTCCCATTTTTATTCCTCTTTTAATAATTTGTACAGTTCGTCCGTTTCGACAAGCTTCTCCAAGTCCGAACATCCGCCTATTCGCTTGCCGTTAATAATAATTTGCGGAAAGGTAACTTCTCGTTTTATATCGTATTTTTCAGCCAATAAACTTGAAAAGTTTTCTTCGTTATCCGTAACGTCAATTTCTTCAAATGTTACGTTTTTGTCACGCAAAATGTTTTTTGCTTTTTTGCAAAACGGACAATAACGTAAAGTGTAAATTTTTACCTGCATAAAATAACCTCGCATTTCTTTATTGATTATCGAAATTACGAGGTTAAAATAAATCAGTCAATCAGGTATCGTTATTTACTGATATTCTCAATTATTGATTTTATATTTTCTTTTTCTTCATCGGGAAGGTCAAATTTAAGATAATCTTCAAGATATTCTTTTGCACCTTCTTTATCACCTTGTGCAAGAAACATAACTGCAGCTTTTTTGTAGGGTTGAGCCATAAATCTGTCAGCGGCAATCGCCTTAAGATAATTTGACAAAGCCTTATCTACATTGTCTGTCATTTCATATGCCTGTCCCGTTCTGAAAAAGAAAATCGCATTATCGTCACGTCTTTCAAGTACATGCTCAAATGCCGCCGCTGCACTTTCATAATCTCCCGTTTCAAAGCTTAAATTGCCCAAATCCCAATATGCATCAATATTTTCCGGAGAAATTTCCAATATTCCGTTTAAAATATCAAATGCAAGATCGTATTTTACATCGGCAATATAAACTCTCGCCAAATAGTGCATAAGAACAATGTTCTCGGGCATGAGTGTGACTGCCGTTTCCAACAAATTTGCCGCTTCTTCAAGTCGTCTTTGACGATAATACAAATCCGACAAATTAATATAAGTTTCAACAGAGTCTGAATGGTCTTTAAGTGCCATTGTGAAATATTCTTCAGCCTTTTCGTCATCGGAAAGTTTCGTATAACAAAGACCAATATTGTTCATAATTGCGTTATCATCGGGATTTTCCCCCAATGCGGCAAGAAATTCGTTCAGCGAGCTTTTGAAGTCGCCTTCTTTAAAAAATTTAAGAGCGTTTGTAATATAATCTTTATTTTCCATAATTTTATATTACAATAAATTGTGTAAATATCAATATAAATTGGAGAAATTTATGTCAGGACATTCAAAATGGGCAAATATTAAAAACAAAAAAGCAAAAGTTGACGCTCAAAGAGGTGTAGCTTTTCAAAAATTTTCAAGAGAAATCATTACTGCGGCAAGACTTGGCGGTACTGATCCGGCAGGTAATTTCAGATTAAGAACCGCAATTGACAGAGCAAAAGCTGCAGGTTTGCCGAACGATAATATTAAACGTGCCATCGAAAAAGGCGGCGGCGGACAAGGCGGCGATAATTTTGAAGAAATTACATACGAAGGTTATGGTGCAGGCGGTGCCGCAATTTTTATCGAAGCAATGACCGATAACCGCAATAGAACAGCAGGCGACATCAGAAGCTATTTTACAAAATTTAACGGAAATTTAGGCGAAACAGGTTGCGTCGGATGGATGTTCAAACCCGTCGGACTTGTAGTTTTTGACAAAGAAGATGTCGATTTCGAAAAACTTTTTGAGGCGGCAATTGAATGCAATGCTGATGACGTTAAAGAAGAAGATGAAGAATATCAAGTAATTACAACTTTTGAAAACTTGCAAGCATGCTCGGAAGGTCTTGAAGCTGCAGGATTTAAGCCGAAATCAGCAGAATTTACAAGACTTCCCGAAAATTCAATTGAAATTACCGACGTTAAAATCGCTCAAAACATCTTAAGATTGATGGAAAAACTTGAAGACCACGATGATGTTCAAAATGTTTATTCAAATTTTGACATTTCGGATGAATTAATGGCTCAGGTTGAAGTATAGTTCAGTTTTAAAACCGCTTGATTACAAGCGGTTTTTTATTTAAAAACGGAGGAAGTTATGAAAAAAATATTATGTTTGTTAATGTTTTTGGCAATTTTTACCGTATTGCCGACATTTGCCGAAGACAATTCGATTAACGCAATAAATTTAGGAGATTTTGAACAAACTCAAAGCAAAGCCCAATCCGATAATGAATTCCAAAATTCAAAATTCAGAACAACTTGCTTTGCAAACGCAATAATAAAAGGTGATTTAAAGGTCGTTGAGTCTTTGATTAATCTCGGTTTTGACGTTAATTCAAAATCTGCATCAGTTCCCGTTATATTTTTAGCGGTACAAGAAAAGCAAAACGCAATTCTTGAATTGATGCTCGAAAACGGTGCAGATCCAAATTCAACTTATCTTTCCGAACCTGTTGCAATGTTTGCAATTTTAAGACAAAACACTGAAGCTTTACACTTACTTTTAAAACACGGAGCAAAGGTTAACACGGACGTTGACGGGGACAACTTACTCAGAGAAGCAATTCGTAAACATAACCCCGAAATGGTACAACTTTTGGTTAATTATAAAGCCGACGTAAATAAACCGGTTTACGGAAAAACTCCGCTAAATTATGCCATCGGACAAAAACGTGCAGATATCGTCGAAATTTTGCTTAAAGCAGGTGCAAAACCCGATGAGCAAACAACAAAATTAATTCAAAAATCAAAAGCACCGCAAATGCGTTTGCTTTTTGAATAAAGTCGTACCCTTTTACGTTGCTACCATATTCCCCTTATTAATTAGGGGACAAGATGCTTTTTACACAAACTACAGGCTGTTGATTTTAAATCGCAGCCTTTTTACATTCCCGTCATTTCGCAAACGTATATCAACATAAGCATCGTACATAAAGAAAAAAGCCAAGAAATAACTTGAGGATACGGTGTTTCCGGTTTTGCCGGAATTGTCTTTAATTTATTCATTGCCGACTTGATTGTATTCATTCCTAACCCTTTCTTACAACATATTAAGTTTAAGAAAAATTTATTACAGGTTTATCATTCATTTGATGTATTTTTCAATAAAATGATTATTTTAGGAATGAAAATTTTACCAACTTAAAAAATATTTTTAAAATATGCAAATTTGCAAGAATACAGGTTATTTACCGTTTTAACATTTATTATTTTCGCAAGCATTTGGTTTATCAAAGACAAATATTTGCCCTATTTATCACAATAACACTATTAGTGTTAGCAGAAAAAAACGACGTCCGAAGAAAATCCGAACGCCGTCTATGATTTTACGATGGTTGTTTATTAGTATTGAGGATTACAACCGAAAGCAACCGTAACTTTTTCTCTCGGGTTGATAGCAGTAATTCTTGAACCTTTCGCATCAACGAGATATGTAAGTTCATCGCCTGTTGTTTGGAACAAGCCCATTGTACCTGACAAAGCAGTTCTTGTTGTATCAATTGGGGCTTTCACGACATTTTTAATTGAATCGCCGTAGCTTCTGCCTGCTGCTTTGAACTGACCTTGGAATACTTCTCCCGTACCGATACCTACGCCGCCGACAACGTTTTCAACTGCGTTACCTGCGTTAACAACCGCACCGCCGACTGTTCTGCCGACAATACCGACCAAACTTCCCGCCCATGTAAACGGCATTGTTACCAATCTTGCAACGGGGTTTGGTGTTTTTGTTTTATCTACTTGAGCTGATAAAACTTGTTGCGGCAAATCTGCTTTGCATTTGTCATATTGAATTGAATCAAAGGATAATTTCAAACCGCCCGAGCATTTACCTGTTGAACGTTGAACTTCAAGGATTTTTCCTCTGACAGTCGAACCGCAAGGGAATGTTTCACCGTTGATAGTAACTTCTTCCGTTGTGGTTGCGGCAAATCTGTCACCAACGTTAGAAGATTTTGCGTTGATTTCATCATTAAAGTGCATTGCAATTGTCGGAAGCTGAATATTTTCTTCGTGTTCAATAAACGCTGCAGCACCTGTACAACCGCAATCATCCATTGTTACTTTATCAACGTTTGAATATCCCAATGAAACTCTTATATTTTCAAGCATTGATGCAATTTCGGCACGACTTGCGTCTTTGTTTGCGTTAATCATATCGGGTTTCGGAGAATCGTTTAAGGCACCCGATTGAATTGCCTTTGCAACAGATACTTTTGCCCATTCCGGAACGCTGTCGGCATCACAATATTTGCTTAAAATTTCATTTGCTTGACACATATCCATCGGGCAGTTAATTCCTTTTGCCAATATTGAGAAGGCTTCTGCTCTTGTTACGGGCTTATTCGGTTTGAAGGTATTGTTCGGATAACCTTCCATTAATCCGTTTGCAACCGCTTTATTAATCATTTTGCTTCCCCAGAAATTTTTAGGAACATCCTTAAATGATTTGTAACAAGGTGCAGTATCCGTATTCAAAAGATTGTATCCTTTTACGGTCATTGCAGCCATTTCGGCTCTTGATACGGGCAAATTCGGTTTGAATGTTCTGTCGGGATAGCCGGCAATGATGTTATTTTCCGTCAATTTGTTGATTTCACAACCCGCCCAAAATCCGTTCGGAACATCTTCAAAAGCACTTACCAACGGAGCGGCTGCACCTGTCGGAGTTGCGATTGTATAAGGTTCTAAAGATTTTTTAGTAACTTCAATACTGTCTTCGGTTTGCATACTTATTTGACAACCGCAATCATTGTTTTCAACCGTTACTTTCGGTGTTGTATCTTCAATACAGGGACAAGCGGCAGCACCCGTAAGAGCATCTTTTTCCCTTGCTACAGGGATACCTGTCTTTTCACCGTCAACAGCATCTCCGAGATAAACACCGGCATCTTTTTCACCGATAAAATTGTTTGAACCGTAAACACCGTTCGGATATGCATAAGTTTGCATCATGTGTGCCTTTTGGTCTGCATCAGGTTGAGGACAAGCTGAGCATGTTGAAACTTTTTCCTTTTCACAAGGTGCTAAGGCTTCACATGTCGGTTTCGGGGTTTCGCAAACCGGTTCCGGAGTTTCACAAGTTTTCTTCGAAGTTTCACAAGTATTCGCCTTTTGATGACATTTACATTTGCTTTTCTTTTTGTGACATTTCGGGCATTTCTTCGATTTTGGCGTCACAACTTGAGGACAATCCTCCGTAGGACACGCTGCAAGTAATTGATATTCACTGTTTGCCGTTGCACTCGGAGCATAAGAAACATTTTCCGCATATACCGTATTCATTGCTATTGCCGATACTACGAGAGCAACTGTTAATTTGTTAAATTTCATTCTACCTCCTTATGAGAATTTTTTTTATGTGACCTTTCACTATTTTTTCTTTACTTTTGAATTATGCCGTTTAACAGGGACAAATATCATTACCGAAACTTCTTATTCAGTAGGACTATTTCTAAAATGTGGAAAAATTTATATAAAGTTGTATAATAATCTCAGTACACACAATAAGAGATAAAAACATGCCTACAATATATATTACAGATGTTACCAATCGGGACGGTGTTCAAACCTCACGTTTGGGACTTGCAAAATTACAAAAAACAATTATTAATTTGATGTTAAACAATATGGGAATAACCCGCTCAGAGTTTGGTTTTCCAACTACTCGTCACGAATTAAATTATCTTAACGGTAATTTAGAATTGGTCGACAGAGGTGTTATTGATAAAACAATCCTTTCGGGTTGGATGAGAGCTTTATCGACGGACGTTATGCAATCTTTTCAAAATGTCCCGAGATTGAAGCACGTTAACCTTTCTCAATCAACTTCAAAACAAATGATAGAAGGAAAATATCAAGGTAAAAAAACTCCCGATGATATTATTAAATCAACTTGCGAAGCAATTGAAACAGCTTTGTCTTGCGGTGCCGTTACAATTGGAGTAAACGCAGAAGACGCTTCAAGAACGGATATGGAATTTCTTTTGAAGTTTGGTATGGAAGCTAAAAAAGCAGGTGCACACAGATTAAGATACTGCGATACATTGGGATATGATGACCCTCAAACTGCTTATGACAGAATTTATACATTGGGAAAAGAACTTCAAATCCCGATTGAAACACATTTCCACAATGATTTGGGAATGGGCGTTGCTTGTTCCGTAATGGGAGCAAAAGCAGCTATTGACGCAGGTGTCGACACTTACATCAATACCGCAATTAACGGTATGGGAGAAAGAGCCGGAAACGCTGATTTAGTTTCTTGTATTTTGGCAATTATGAAGTCAAGCGGATTTTCAAAAAAGTACAAATTGGACGAAAATATTGATTTATCAAAATGTTGGAAATTGGCAAAATACACATCTAAAGCTTTTGGGGTACCTATTCCGATAAATCAGCCCGCAGTCGGCGATAACGCTTTTGCTCACGAATCAGGAATTCACGCAGACGGAGCTTTAAAAGACAGACGGAATTACGAACTTTACGATTTTGAAGAATTAGGACGAGGAGAGCCTGAAATTGTTGAAACAGGCAGACAAATTACCGTCGGCGAATATGGCGGTATCAAAGGATTTAGAAACGTATACCTTAACCTCGAACTTGAATTTAAAGATGAAGACGAAGCAAGAACCATTTTGGAACTTGCAAGATATGCAAACGTTCACACTCAACAACCGTTGACAACAAGTGAACTTAAATTTATTTACTATTACCCTGACATTGCTGCAAAAGTAATGACAGTTACACCGTATTACGAACCGAAAGGCGAATTGTTAAACCGTATGAGAATGACCGCCGATCCGATTCTTGTTGTATAGGAGAATTTATGGGACAAACATTAGCAGAAAAAATTATTTCGGCACATACCGAAAAACCTGTTAAAGCAGGGGATTTATGTATCGCAAAGGTCGATGTTACCGCCGTTCAAGACGGAACGGGACCATTAACAATCAGCGAATTTAAGAAATTAGGGATTGCAAAACCTGCTAATCCCGAAAGAATGATACTTTTTATCGACCACGCAACACCGTCACCGAGAAAAGAGCTTTCTAATTCACATATGGTTATGCGTGAATTTGCAAAAGAAACGGGAGCAATTCTTTCCGAAGGCGGTACAGGTGTTTGCCACCAACGATTGGTCGAACAATATGTAAACCCCGGAGAAATTCTTTGCGGAGCGGATTCCCACACTTGTACATCAGGTGCTTTAGGGGCTTTTGCTACAGGCATGGGAAGTACTGATGTTGCAGTAGCTTCAGCTTTGGGTAAAACTTGGTTAAAAGTACCTCAATCATTCAAAATTGTCGTTGACGGTGCGTTAAGACACGGAGTTTATGCAAAAGATTTAATGTTGTATTTAATCGGCTTAATCGGTGCTGACGGAGCAACATACAAAGCTTTGGAATTTACGGGTTCGACAATTGACAATATGACAATGTCAGAACGTTTTACACTTGCAAATATGGCTGTTGAAGCAGGAGCAAAGTGCGGTCTTTTCGCAACAGACAAAAAGACTTTCGACTTTTTGCAAGAACGTCACAGAGAATACTCTTTCAAGAAAATTTCGTTTGATGAAGATGCAGAATACGAAAGAGTTATTAATATCGACGCATCTCTCATAGAACCGATGGTTTCTTGTCCGCACACAGTCGACAACGTTAAACCCGCAAAAGATTTGAGCAGCGTAAAAATTAATCAAGTCTTTATCGGAAGTTGTACAAACGGAAGAATTGAAGATTTAAGAATTGCCGTAAAAATTCTTAAAAAACAAAAAGTTCATCCGGAAGTCAGATTAATTGTCGCTCCCGCATCAAGAGATGTTATGATGCAAGCGTTGCGTGAAGGCATAATAGAAATTTTGACATACGTCGGAGCTTCAATCATTCCTCCGGGATGCGGACCTTGCGTCGGCGTTCACGCAGGTATTTTAGGTGACGGGGAAGTTTGCCTTTCAACTCAAAACAGAAACTTTAAGGGAAGAATGGGCAATCCCGAGGGCAAAATTTATCTTTGCTCACCCGCAGTTGCAGCTTATTCGGCAGTTTGCGGTTATATTGCAGACCCGTCAGAAATTTTATAAGGAGAAAAAATGTTAAAAGGTAAAGCTTGGAAATTTCCGGATAATATATCTACAGACCATATCGCCCCCGGTCGTTTGTTCCATTTGCGTTCAAACTTACCGGAATTTGCAAAACACGTTCTTGAAGATGCTGACCCTGAATTTGCATCAAAAGTTCAAAAAGGCGATTTCGTCGTTGCAGGTTCAAATTTCGGATTGGGTTCATCAAGAGAACACGCACCTCAAATCATTAAATTATCAGGTGTCAGTGCAGTTATAGCAAAATCATTTGCAAGAATTTTCTATAGAAACGCAATCAACATCGGTTTGTTGCTCTTAGAATGCGATACTGACGGAATTGATGCTCAAGATGACATTGAAGTTGATGTTCGTGAAGGCGTTATTAAAAACTTAACAAAAAATACAGAAATTAAATTCAAACCCTTGCCAGAAGTTATGATAAAACTTCAACAAGACGGCGGTTTAATCGAACATATCAAAAAACACGGCGACTTTAAACTCACTTAATCTACACCTTTAGTTCTATAAAATTTACAAAAAATAAATATTTCGATTGATTAACATTTCTTAATATTTTGTAATAATTATCTTGTCAGGCAACGGAGATAAGTGAAAGTGAATTTAAACGAGGAATGTTTACTGCAATACTTGGCTAACCCTAACGGTTCGTCAAGTTTTGTTATGGATTATTATTTAGGTAGTGTAAATTTTGATTGTCCCGAGTATAATGAAGTAGCATGGCTATTTACATAATACAGGTAGGACAATAGGTGAATATTAATAAAATTAAAAATTTCTTTGAAAACAACAAAATTATTTTACTTTGTACAGTTTTAGTTGCAGTCACGATGTTCGTTCTTTCGGTCGTGATAGAGAAAGGAAATTCCGAAAACTTTTTCAAGTCGGTAGAATTGAAATCCTTCGATTTAAGGCAATCAATCATATCCGATAAGAAAAAAGTTTCTGATGACATAGTTATTTTAACTGTAGATGATGAAAGTTATGAATATTTAATTGATAAATACGGTGAATGGCCTATTCCGAGAGCAGTTTATGCAAACATATTGAATTATGTTGAAAAGCAAAATCCTGCGGTTGTCGGATTTGACTTACTTTTTGTACATTCATTGAAAAACAACCCGAACAGTGATGCAAAACTTGCAAAAACAATGGCAAAATATGACAACGCATTTACTGCAATCAACTTTGATGACAGAGATTTCACGGTAAGAAAGCCGGTTGTTTTATCTGATAATTTAGCTTCTGCGGTGAAAATTAATGACAAAAAGTTCGCACCGCAGCTTATGACAAATTGTCGTGCTATTTTCCCGTTACTTATGTCGTCAACAAACAATATCGGTCACATAAACACGGCAAAAGACAATGACGGGATTACCCGTTCGGTACCGTTATTTGTGGCTTATCCGACATATTCACAAGATGAAAAAGGAAACTTTGTTTATAACGAAAAAAATGTTAAAAATTATCCTTACATGACATACAAAATGGCGATTAAATACCTTGCGAACAAAGACGGTGTAACGGTTGAAGATTTTATAAACAATTCAAAAATCGAAAACGGCAAGTTTACGCTTAACGGAAACAATAAATTTGCAATTTCAAATGATGCAAAAGTTGTTCTGAATTGGTACGGTAATACCGGCTTAGAAGACAGCAAAAACTTCAAATACGTTCCTATGTGGAAAGTTGTTGAAGCTATGACGGGAGGCAAAAACGAGCTTGCACCCGATACCTTCACCGACAAAGCAGTTTTTGTCGGAACGAGCGTATTTGCTCTTTCAGACATCAAGAGTGTTCCGACTGCGAAATATATGCCCGGAGTTGAAATTCACGCAACTTTATTCAACAACTTTATTGACAACTCATTCATAAAGCCAGTTTCAACATTGGGAAACATTTTGATATCGGTTGCAGTTGCCGCAATAATTGCATTTATTGCCTTTTACTGCACATCGGTAGTTGTTTCATTATCTGTATCGGCATTGGTATTAATCGGTTATTCAATTTTATCGACATTGGTAATGCAATGGTTCAATTTATGGATTTGGCTTGCTTTACCGATTGCCCTTTCAATAATCGCAATCGTTTGCGTATACATTATCAAATACGTATTAAAAGCAAGAGATTTTGAATTGACGTATAAACTTGCAACGACAGACGGTTTGACCGATTTGTACAATCACAGATTTTTCCAAGACCAAGTAAGACTATGCATTGCTGACGGAAGAAGATACAACAGACATTTTTCTTTGATAATGATTGATATTGATTTCTTCAAAAAATTCAACGATACGTACGGACACCAAGCCGGAGATGCGGTTTTGAGAGGTGTTGCACATACGTTGAAGAAAAGTGTCAGAGGCTCCGACATTGTATGCAGATACGGTGGAGAAGAAATGGTGATTATCTTAAAAGATACAGGATTTGACGAAGCAACGGCAATTGCGGAAAAAATTTGCAAAACGATTGCTGCAAAACCGTTCAAAATTGCACCAAACACCGAAAAACAAGTTACAATCAGTTTAGGTGTTGCGACATTCCCCGAATGCGGAGTTGAACCGCAAGAAATGATTGAATTTGCAGACAAGGGGCTTTATGCGGCAAAAGAAAACGGAAGAAACCAAGTCGGCAAGGTTAAATTGAATTAATTTTGCCCAAATTCAATACACAAGAGGTTTTCGGATGAATAAATTTGTTAA
>CAZOGS010000011.1:0-21251 GCA_964579375.1 uncultured Muribaculaceae bacterium | reverse complement strand
CAACTCGACAAAATACTTACTCGATTTGGATATAAAAATTAGGGTCGAATATTAGTCAAATTTCACATATCACTGCCGAAAATAATATTTTAAAGTTTTTAGAAAACAATCCGATAATTATAATATGCCGAATAAAAGGTTTTACGAAAAATATGCTAATGCCAGCTTAAGATTTTTTTATGGAGAAAACCATAAAAATTTTGTCTTGTCTGAGTCTCCTGATTTACAAAACGAAAACGATAATATCGGGGTTGAAGTTACAAGAGGAATTTCAGAGTACGAAGGTCGCTTATCAAGGCTTGCTAACGAGTGTATGGAGCAAAATTTGCCGCTCGATAAACGTGTTACAAGAGCAAATAAAATGTTCAGAAAAAATTTTTTGGGAATGGTTCATGAAAATTTAGGCTTTGTAATCGCCGATCCGGCAAATAACTGCGATTGCGGCGAACTCCACGTGAAACAAATTCTCGAAAAAATTAAAATCAAAACGGACAAATTAGAAAATTTATATAAACATTATGATTGGAATTGTCTGTATATTTTTGCCGAATATCCGCTAAAATCGAAACATATCTGGATTTTAGCCGATTTGCTCAGTGCCGAGCAAATGAACAAATACGATATTTACTTTATAAACGCTCTCGACAGGGTTTACATTATTAATGCTCGAAACGATTTTAAATTTCAAAAACACAAATTTACTGCGGCTGAATTGGGCGAATTTACGGAAATTGCCTATAAAGACTAATGATTTTTGCTCTCTTTTTCGATTTTTTTAATGTAATTTTTTAATTCTTTTATTTGTGACGGTTTTAGATATTTAAAAGCACCCTTTTGTAATCCTAAAAGGTCAATTGAACCGTGATGAGTACGTTTGAGCGATAATACGGGGTGTCCGATTGCATCTGCCATCTTTCTTATTTGTCTGTTCATACCTTGGCGTAAAACTACCGTTAGAACTGTGTTTCCGTCCTCAATATCAATGACTTCCGCTTCGGCATAGGCAATTTTGCCTTTTTCAATTTCAATCCCTTTTGCCCAACGGATAAGGTCGTTTTGCTCAATTTTTCCTTCAACACAAACTCTGTAGATTTTTGGGATTTTTACGCTCGGATGAGTCATTTTATTGATTAAATCCCCGTCATCCGTCATTATCAACAATCCTGTCGATGCCTTGTCGAGTCTGCCGACAGGCTTAAGGTTTTGTACTTCCGGAGGAAGAATATCATAAATCGTTTTTCGACCTTTTTCGTCACTTTTAGTTGTAATGTAACCCGCAGGTTTATAATAGCGAATATACGTATACTCTTTTACGTTTGAGAGCGGATCACCGTTGATTGTAACCTTGTCTTTTTTACCCACTGCCACGGAAAAATCCGTAACAACTTTTCCGTTCAAACGAACTTTTCCCGCTTCAATTAATTCATCGGCTTTTCGTCTTGAACAGTATCCTGTCTGTGCAATGTATTTGTTAATTCTGATATTTTCTTCGCTCATATCGCTATCATACCCAAAGCAAAAGCTTTCGGCAAGTGTCAGTTATTCATTGCAAATTAATTGTATTTAATACAATAATAAAAAACCTAATCCTAACCACTGCATGTCAAACATGGCAAAAATGAAATATTTGAAAGAAACAATTATGCTTCTTTGTTTTCAAGCATTGTCGGCACTACGAGCAAACCAATATACAAAATCATGCCGAAAATAACGAGATTTAGAAGATTTGTGATATCCATAACGAACACCCCGCAACATTCTGCCATGTTTATATTACCCTTTTTTCCAAAATAATAACTAATACATTTAAACGAAAAAATAGTGCTTTTGAAAAAAAAGTAAGTATAATTATATTAAGAGGCAAAAATGAACAGATTAAACATTAACAAATTATTTTCAAATTTATGTTGCTCAAATTGCGGTCACGACTTTGACAGTGACTCTGTCTATGTTTTAAGAGAAGAAGACGGTCTTTTCGTTTTGCAAGTGGTTTGCCCCGCTTGCAAAAAATCTTTCGGCGTCGCTTTCTTGGGGTTAAATTCAATAAATATAAAAGACGAAGATAAAACTGATGAAAAATATGCTCTGCAGGTTAAAGACTTGCCGGAACCGATTAATTCCGATGATGTTCTCGACGCTCATTGTTTTATTAAAAAGATGGGAAATGATTGGCAAAAATATATTCCCGATGAATATAAATCATAAACATTATACCCGCTTAGCAGTCCGTTATCGATAATTACAGTAAAAACACAAATGGTGTTTTTTTGTTGACACGATTTGTGTTTTTAAAATTAACACTATTAGTGTTTGGGAATTGTTTTATTCTGCTGAAGCAATTATGCCGCCGCCGATAACGGTATCTTCCTGATAAAATACGGCGGATTGACCTATGGCAATTGATTTTTGCGGGTCTTCAAAACGTACCTTTACTTCATCTTCCCCGATAGGGATGATTTTTACGGGAACGGGTTGTTGAGTTGAGCGAATTTTTGCCGTAACGTTCATTTCTTCTTTAAGTTTATCAATTGCTATCCAGTTGAGTTTATTTGCAACGAGAGAGTTTTTGAATGTTTTATCCGCAAAACCGACCACGACTTCGTTTGTATCTTTTCTGAGTTCAAGGACGTAAAGTGCTTCTGTTGCGGCAATTCCAATGCCTTTACGTTGACCGATTGTATAGTTCCAAATTCCTTTGTGTGTGCCCAAGATTTTTCCGTTTAAATCAACAATATTACCGATTTTATCTTGAATGTTTAAAAGTTCATTGTAATCTCCGCCGTAGAAGTCCTGACTGTCAGGTTTGTCTGCGGAATTAAGTCCGTTTGCCTTTGCTATTTCACGAATTTCTTCTTTTGTTTTTGCACCCAAAGGAAGATAGATTTGGCTGAGTTGCTCTTGATTTAATCGATAAAGAAAATAGGATTGGTCTTTTTTTGTGGCTATGCCTCTTTTAAGAAGAAATCTTCCGTTTTCTTCTTCAACTCTTGCATAGTGACCCGTTACGAATTTATCGAAAATAACCCCGTTTGCTTTTGCAAGTTGAGGGAAAAGACCGAATTTAACCAACGCATTGCACCAGACACAAGGGTTTGGCGTTCTGCCGTCTATATATTCTTTTTTGAAATTATCTATAACAATTCTTTCATATCTGTCGGAGCAATCAAAAACGTAGTAGGGAATGCCGATTTGTTCGGCGATTTTGCGTGCTTCTTCGATGTTCTTTTTTTCGTCAGGTCCGTAGCAACCGCCTTTATGTCCTTCTTTTGGGGCGTTTTCGTCCTCTCCCCAAATTGACATCGTTGCTCCTATAACTTCGTGTCCTTGTTGTTTCAATATTAATGCGGTTACTGATGAATCTACACCGCCCGATAAACCTACTAAATATTTCATTTTAAAGCTCCGTTTTACGAAAAATTATACACAAAAAATAACATTAGTAAAGTCTGTATTCTCTGCGGTTGTTGAATTAGCGTTAAAAAATTCTTTTTACTCACGAAAATAAAAATCACGAAAGTAAATGGAGTAATTACGTTTCGTGATTTTTAAGTTATTTGATTTTATCGGCAATTATTCTTTTTTGATATCTTTACTTTCATCAAGAATTGTTTTGATAAGTTTTTTTGCTGTTCTTTCATCGGTAATGTTGCCGTTACCGCCGATACATCCGCCTTCACAGCACATCACTTCGACGAGGTTTCCTTCTTCGCACTTGCCTGTTTGAGCGTATTTTTTGAGTTGGCGAACTGTATCTTTGTTCAAGCCGCTGATTGCAACCGGACGGGTTTCGCAATTTGCACAGAATTTTACAGCCTCTGCAACTCCGCCTGTTACAGGGAAGTTTCTTCCTTGTTTTGACGGTTCGACAGTTCCTGTTTCTTCTTCGCAATTAGCAATCTCGATGTTCAGTCCGACAAACATTGCACCTAATTCCGCCGTATTCAATACAAAATCGACATTGTCATTTTCAAAAGCTTCTTGTTTTTTTGCAACACAAGGACTTACGAATATAACTTTTGAATTTGGATGTTCTTTTTTTACAATTTCTGCCGTGTAATACATCGGTGTTTTTGTATCGGATTTGAACGGTTCAATTTCCGGCAAATGTTTTTTCGTGAAATTGTTATAACCTGCACAGCAAGATGTTGTCATAAATTCTTGTCCTTCGGCAAGTCTTTCCTCAAGTTCTTTTGCTTCGTTTCGGATTGTCACGTCCGCACCTTGAGCCACTTCATATACGTGGGTAAAACCGATTTTCTTAATAGCCGATTTTAACTGACCGATTGTTCCGGGGAATTGTCCAGTTACAGCGGGAGCAAACATTATTGTCGTTTCTTCTTCGTTTTTCAAAAGCTTCAAAACATCAATAATTTGGCTCTTTTCGTGAACTGCTCCGAACGGGCATTTTGCAACGCAACGACCGCAAGATATACATTTTTCAAAATCTATTTTTGCCGTACCGTCTTCGTTCTTTTCGATTGCGTTTACGGGGCAATTGTCTTCGCAAGGCACTGCAACTTTTACGATTGCATTGTACGGGCAAGCGTTTATACACATTTTGCAGGCTTTACATTTCGTCGAATCAATAACGGAACGTCCGTTTACAATTTGGATTGCTCCGAATTTGCAGGTCGATACGCAAGGTCTTGCTACGCAACCTTGGCACAAATCCGTTACGTGAATACGTTTCGGAACACAAGCCTTACAAGCCGCTCCGAGTACCGTTAAAGGATTTTCTTCGGGGTTTTCTCTTTGCATTGATTTTTCTGCATATTCCGACAATGAAACAGTTTCGTCATCATCTTCAATCGCAAAACCAAGTCCCGCAATGACTCTGTCCTTTAAGACTGCTCTTTCTTTATAAATACAACATCTGAACGGAACTTCCGCTCCTTTCGGACGCATATCGTACGGTATCAATCTCGCTTGTTTCTCAAAATTTTCAGAGAAAAAAGCTTTCACTATTCTTACTAATATTTCTTTTTTTATGTGGTTTGAATTATTGCTCATTTAACTGTCTTTCGATTTCTGCAACAACCTTTTCTTCGGTTGCTTCTTGTACTATTACATCATTAACTTTTACGTAAGGTGCTTTTGAATATTCTCCTTGTGCGGAAGAAGAACACATTCCGAGGCAGGTTACGCCCGTTACCTCTGCTTTACCTTTATATTTTCTCGGGATTGATTCTATGAGTCCCTGTAAATTAGAAGACCCCATAACAAAACATGTTGTTCCCATGCAAACTTTAACTTCAACTTTTTCCATTACGACCTCACATAAATTTTACTGTAACTTTTTTCATATATTTGGTTTCCAAAATATTCTTCATCTTTTTAATAATATTTTTTCTGACTTCGATTTCAATCGGCATGTTGGGATCATAATGTGCTTGATTTATTTTTGCCCCTACCATGAATTGAATACAATCAGAGTTTAGCATAAAATTAATTAATTTTCCCGCTGCATCTTTTTCGAATGTTCCCTTTTCCAAGTCATCCAAAGTCTTTGTCAATGTCAAAATACCTTCCGTGACAAGGTCAACACCTTCCATATACGAAATTGCGGGTAATTTTCCCATATTTAATGACAATTCTACTTTTATCGGAATATTTAGCTCTCTTGCTATCAAAGAAGCTGTTGTTCCTCCGCAAATTGCCTTTTTCCCCTGAAAGTCCTTGAAAACATTTGCATAATAATTGTCTTTATCCTGATAGTACGGAGGGCCAGTAAAAATTAACGAGTTTCTCGGCGTTCTGAAATATACGCATACGCAGGAAACATCGTCCTTCGGCTTTCCGTCCGGTTCTGTTGAAACGGCTTGTCTTACTACCGTTCGGCTTAATTCTCTGCTTGAAATTAACGGATTTTTTTCTAAATTTTCTTTGACAATTTTAATCAGCCCTTCTCGTCTTAAGCCCAACTTAAGCTTTTTCGTTCCGAGTGCGGCTTGAGTTACTCCGTCTGAGCAAAATATCAGCCTGTCGCCCTCTTCCAATTTGAAATTATAAATGTGCATGTGCCGATTAGGAAAGGTCTTTGAGGTTATTTCCGTATATTTCGGTTCTTCAACCTCTCCGTTATGTATCCACAAAAATTGCGGGTTTCCTTCTTCCACAATTTTGACATTGCCCTCGTCATCGCAATCCATTGCGGAGAACGTTGAATAACTTATCTTTCTGACCTGACAAACAGGAAGTGAGTTCAATATAATCTCGCAAGCTTTTTTTATGTCTGTTTCGGCTTCAATGAATTTTAATAGCATCGTTGCAGTCATCGAGGCAAGGATGTTCGCCTTTATTCCGCTTCCCAAGCCGTCCGATAACACGGCAATTAATCTTCCCGACTCAAGATATCTCTTTGATGTGAAGTAATCGCCGAAAGCGTTTTGGTTATATTTTTTCTCCTGATAAAAATCAATGTCGACGAACATTATTCATCTCCATTGTTCTTTGAATAATCTTCCGCAATAGAGCTTAAGAGTTTTTCCGTTTCGACCATGTGTTCTCCCAAAAGACAAGCTATTTCCTGTACCGTTGCAATATTCTTTGAAATAACCTCTCTTGCTTTTACGGCAATTTTTGCCCTGTCTGTTTCGTTCGCCGTAATATCCGTAATTACCGCTCCGACAACTTCATTTTCCTCAATGACAAAGGCATTAATGTCATACAATTTATGCTTATCGGGATAGTGCTCTTTGTGAATATCTACACCCGTTTTAAGCATTTTTTTGAATATATCCGCAAAAGGTACAATCCTGTCAACCGCCGCACCTTTCAATCCGTTTTCTCTGTCGGCGAAAATATCATACATTTCATCGCAGAACATATGTAAAAACATATCGTTTGCTTCAATTATATTCATTTCTTTATCAACCATTACAATCGCTGCGGGCATGCATCTCAACATCGCTGCCGATTTTTTCATTGCCGATTTTCTCATATAAGAAACACACATCGAAGGTTCCGCATCTCCTGACAATAAGGCCTTTGCTAAATCTCTGCAGGTTGCGTATCCGCATCCGCCGCAATTCAGTTCGTCCTCTTCTTTTGTCTTTCCGATTTTTTTCATAGCTTCTGCGATTTCATCGGGAGAAAATGTATGCTTTTCAACGGTTTCTGCCGTATATTCTTCCTCAACGACAGTTTTTGCCGTCGGCGGTATTATTTCTCTGAATTTAATTTTTGACAAAATGTCGGAATTTATTGCAATTCCGGATTTCTTTGATGCCTTACAAGGTCCGTTTACGCAACCGGAATCGCACGATAAAGCTTCCAAAAATATTTTTTTATCAAGCTTTTCCGCCTTTAATCCCGAAAGTGCGTTGTCAAACGATTTAATTCCGCTTACGCTTATCAAAACGGTGTCTTTATCAACACCGGATAATTTAATGGTTTCGTTCATTCCTCCTTCTATCGGGTACAGTGCCCCTTCAAAAGAAGTTTCTGGAACAAATTTGTCTTCGCTTGTTACGGTGATTTCCGCAGGTTGGATAAATTCTTCCTTTAACCAATAATTTAACTCTTCAAAAGTTAACGATGTATCAATTAATTCGGGATGTCGGTCAGACTCGTTCTTCTTTCCGATACACGGTCCGATGAACACTACAGAAATATTTTCTCCGTATTTTTCTTTGAGTAACTTCGCATGAGTGATTGCCGGAGAAGCAAAAGGTGTGATGTTTTTTGCAAAATCGGGTTTGTATTTTTTGATATAATCGACGATTACGGGGCAGGCACTTGAAATGTAAAGTCCGTTTCCTTTTTCCTTAATGTATTCAACCGTTTTTATTGATACTTCTTCCGCTCCCAATGCAGTTTCACTGACTGCTGTAAAACCTAATTTTCTTAATATTGCAATCATTTTAGAGGCTTCAAAATCGTACAGCCCCGCCCAACTCGGTGCAAGTGATACGTATATCTTCTTTTGAGCAAGAATTAATGTCTTTACTTTTTCAATATCGTTTCTTACTCTTTTTGCGTTCGCAGGACAAGCCGTTACGCAGTGTCCGCAAGCAATACAGCGTTCGTTGATAACTGATGCACTGCCGTTTTTGATTTTAATCGCTTTGACCGGACATTCACGAACACATTTGTAACAGTCGTGACACTCGTTTTTTAACGTATAGACGGGGTACAGAATATTATCCATTTTTTAAACTTTCTAAAAATTGCATAACTTTGTTAAAATCGTTTGTACATTCTTCATTGATGTAAAAATTGGGACCTTTTTCACAAACATTTTCACATCTCGCTCCGTAAAGTTCAACTTTTGCATCTAAATTGTTGTCGCTAATAAATTTTTCAATCGTTTCGGCGTTTTGGTCATTGCCTCTCGCAAAACAAGCACTGCCCATACAAATTTTTATTTCGTTCGTCATTATTGCCTCTTAAGTTGATAAAAATTAAGCGGGTTTCGCAAAAACAGAAACCCGCTCAAAATTTGGTATTTTATACTATACAATACCGTTGTATGCGTTGAGGAAGATTTCCTTGATTTCGCTCATCAAAGGATAAGCAGGGTTTGCACCCGTGCATTGGTCGTCGAATGCTCTTTCAACCAATACGTCAAGGTTCTTCATAAATTCAGCTTCATCTACGCCGAAGTCTTTGATTGATTTCGGAAGGTTGATATCCGTCATCAAATCATCGATAGCTTTGATGAGAAGTTCGACTTTTTCGTCGTCGTTCTTTCCGCCTAAGCCTAATTCATCTGCAATTTGTCCGTATTTTTCTTTTGCACACGGATATTTGTATTGCGGGAATATAGCTTGTTTTGACGGTGTATCTGTTGCGTTGTATTTAATGATTTGTCTGATTAACAAAGCGTTTGCAACACCGTGCGGAATGCTGTACATTGCACCCAATTTGTGAGCCATTGAGTGGCACAAACCGAGGAATGCGTTTGCAAATGCCATACCTGCGATAGTTGCGGCATAGTGCATCTTTTCTCTTGACTTCGGATTGCTTGCTCCTTCGTGGTATGAAGAAGGTAAGTACTTGAATACTAACTTGATTGCTTCCAAAGCGTTTGAGTTTGTGAAGTTTGTAGCCATACAGGATACATAAGCTTCTACTGCGTGAACAAGTGCGTCAATACCTGATGCAGATGTTAAACCTTTCGGCATACCGTCTACAAAGTTCGGGTCGATGATTGCCATATTAGGTGTCAAGGCATAATCAGCGATTGCGTACTTGTAGTGTGTCTTTTCATCTGTGATGATTGAGAACGGTGTAACTTCCGAACCTGTACCTGATGTCGTCGGGATACATACCATTGTTGCCTTTTTACCTAAATCAGGAATTTGGCAAATTCTCTTTCTGATATCCATAAATCTCATTGAAATATCTGAGAAGTTTGTTTCAGGTTGTTCGTAAAGTAACCAAATAATCTTACCTGCGTCCATCGGTGAACCGCCGCCAAGTGCGATAATCAAATCAGGTTCGTACGGTTTTACGATTGCCATTGCTTCTTTAATCGTTGCAATTGTCGGATCCGGTTTAACATCAAAGAAGATTTGGTAATCAATGTTTAATTCGTCCAAAACTCTTGTAATGTTGTCAACCGCACCTGAGTTGAACAAAAATCTGTCTGTTACGATGAATGCTCTCTTTTTGCCTTGAAGTTCTCTGAGTGCCAAATCAACTGCACCACGCTTGAAATATACTTTCGGCGGAACTTTGAACCATAACATATTTTCTCTCCTTTCGGCTACGGTTTTGTAATTTAACAAGTTTTCAACACCGACGTTACCGCTGACTGCGTTACCGCCCCATGAACCGCAACCTAATGTGAGTGACGGTTCTAATTTGAAGTTGAACAAATCACCGATACCGCCTTGTGATGACGGAGAGTTAATTAATAAACGACAAGTCGGGAGCTTCTTAGCAAAGTAATCTACTCTGTCTTGAGTTCTTGTATCTGTGTATAATGCTGCAGAGTGTCCTGCACCGCCCAAAATTACCAAGTCGTGAGCCATATCGACTGCGTGTTCGTAATCTTGTGCTTTATACATTGCCAAAATAGGTGACAATTTTTCGTGTGCAAACGGATCTTTTACATCAACTTCTTTTCTTTCAGAAATCAAAACTTTTGCTTTTTCGGGAACTTTAACACCTGCAAGCTCTGCAATTTTGTATGCGGGTTGACCAACGATTGCGGGGTTAACCGTGCCTGCCGGAGTTAAAATAATTTCTGCAACTTTTTCTGATTCCTTCTTGTTCAAGAAGTATGCTCCACGATATTCAAATTCTTTTTTAACTTCTTCGTAAACGCTGTCTACGATAGTTACTGATTGTTCTGAAGCACAAATCATACCGTTGTCAAATGTTTTTGACATCAAGATGTATGATACTGCCATTTTGATTTCTGCTGTTTCATCAATGATTGCGGGAACATTTCCGGGTCCTACGCCGAGTGCCGGTTTGCCTGATGAATATGCAGCTTTAACCATTGCCGGACCACCTGTTGCAAGAATGCAATCAACATCGGGATGGTGCAAAAGTGCGTTTGACAATTCCATTGAAGGTGCATCAATCCATCCGATAATATCTTTCGGTGCACCTGCTTCAATCGCTGCTTCCAATACAACTTTTGCCGCCTCAATTGTGCAAGCTTTTGCTCTCGGGTGCGGTGAGAAAATGATTGCGTTTCTTGTCTTCAATGCAATCAATGATTTGAAGATTGCCGTTGATGTCGGGTTTGTGGTAGGAATAATACCTGCCAAAATTCCTAAAGGTTCCGCAACGATTTTCGTTCCGTTTACTTTATCTTCTTTAATAATTCCGCAAGTCTTTGCGTTCTTATGTTTGTTGTAGATGTATTCAGAAGCAAAGTGGTTCTTGATAACCTTGTCTTCAACAATGCCCATTCCTGTATCTGCTACAGCCATCTTTGCGAGCGGGATACGAACTTTGTCTGCGGCAGTTGCTGCTGCTTTGAAAATTTTATCTACTTGCTCTTGTGTGAATTTTGCATATTCTCTTTGAGCAACTTTTACCCTTGCAACTAATTCGTTAAATGATTCAACATCTGTAACCAATTTAGTTTTGGGTTCTTCTACGTTAGTATTTTTCTTCGGCATAAGCCCTCCTTTAAATCGTGATTTATTTCACTAATCAATAATGTATTTCAAAGAATACTGTTTGTCAAGAATGGCTATGTATGATGTTACAATTCTTTATATCGCTATGTTATTCACGATTTTTACACCAATTGTGACATTTATCCTTATTTTAAAAGATACAGTTCCGTGGTTTTTCGGTATTTTTCATAGGTGGGTTATTTTTTGAAGAGTTTTTAATAATTTTTGATAAAATCGTCGATATCTTTTGCAAATTCTTGTGTTTGTAATACTTTGTCTGTGAGTGTGCACATTGCGGGGTCGTAGTTTCTTATTTCTTTTGAAAAATTCTTATATTTTGAATATGATTTTTGAAGTTTGCGGAAAAATTCTTCGTGATAATTTTGTTCTAAAATTTTATAATAAAATTGCAATGAATATATTTCCCAATTCATAAAGGCATAGCTGTATTTATCAAACAATTGCAGTTCTTTTAAGTCTTTTGCAATTGTTGAAAACATTTCAAAGCAATCAAAAATTTCGTCTTTTTGAAATTTAGCATCGTTGTATTTTATTGAATTAATCTTGTATGTATATAAAAATTCATCGAGTATGCTTATTTTTTTCGCCCGAAAAAGGCAACGAAAAGTAAAAATTACATCTTCCTTGTAAAAATTATCTGTCGGGAATTTTATGTTGTTTTTTAACAGAAAATTTCTGTTGTAAATCTTGTCCCAAACGACATTTGCCTTGTTAAAAAGTTCTCTTGTTTGTTTGATTTTTGAGTGATTAAATCCGTCATATAATTTTTTGGGAAAGTCGGTAAACATTCCAAATTCGTGCTTTTCGACGATATTTCCTTTTTCCGTAACAACTTTAAATTTGCAAGCTGTCATATCGGCTTTGTCTTGAGTTATTTTGTTATACATTTTTTCAACAAATTGCGGAGAGTATTCGTCATCAACGTCAAAAAATACGATGTACTCTCCCGATGCGTTTGCTAAACCGATATTTCTTGCATATCCCTGATGAAAATTCTTATCTAAAGAGATTAAGCGAAAACGGTGGTCTTTTTTTACCGTTTCGGCTATTATTTCTGCTGTTTTGTCAGTAGAGCCATCGTTAATGAAAATAATTTCAATGTCATCAAAAGATTGTTTTTTGCAGTTTTCAATACAATTTTTAAGATGTTTTTCCGCATTGTATACGGGTATTATGATGCTGACTTTCATGTTTTCCTCAAAATTGCCGAAAATTCAACCGAAAAATTCATTTTTAACAAGGATAATCTTTTAGAGTGCATCTGTCAACAATTGCTTGAAATAATGTTCGTTATCATTTAAAATTTAAACAGAGGAAAAGATGTCGCAAAATATTCGGGAAATACTGATTTATTTAACATTGAATTGTAATTATTCCTGCAAAATGTGTACCCAAAACGGATTACGTCATTATGCGGATATGGATGTGACAAAATGGGATAAAATTTTTGCTGAAATTAAGCGTGATTATCCTGATGTTTTTCTGATTTTTTTAGGCGGTGAACCTCTTTTGCATAAAGAGTTTGAGAAAATTATTGATTCCGCAACAAGAAACTATCTTAAAAAACACGTTATCACAAACGGTTCTTTGTTAAACAAGGAGCGATTATTCTTTTTAAAAGATAATTATTGCGGGATGACGATTTCTTTGGACGGTATCGGGGAAACTCATGATAAAATTCGAAACGCAAAGGGTGCATACCGAAAGGTTGTTGATGCATTGCAATTTATGTGTGATTTTAATCAATCCGCCGGCAAAGACGATAAAAATTTTTTCTATGATATCAACTACGTTATGCTTCCTGAGAACATAGACGAAACCAAGGAATTTGTTGAAGAAATTTCAAAGTACAAACCGACAAGAATAATGTTAAATCATATAAGATATGCTTCTTTTGAAAAACGTATCGAAATGAAGGAAGAAATTGAAAAAATATTTAAAAATCCGTACTGTCATCATCTTATGATGCGTTCAAACATTGATTTTCCGAAAGATTATGTTGAAAAAATGAACGAAACCGTAAAAGAAATAAAGTCTTTATATCCCGATTTTGTGATTGAAATTCCTGATTTTTCCGAGGAAGAAAGATTGGCTTATTACGATGATGAAAAAGTCTATGATTTAAGACCAAATTGGCGGTGTGCATCTCCCTATAAAATCCCGACGATTTTGCCTGACGGAACGGTTTTGTCCTGTTTATACAATAATTTGGGCAACGTAAATGAGCAACCGCTTTCTGCCCTTTGGCAAAATGAAATTGCTAAAACAACCCGTGATTATTTGGATAAAAATACAAAATTCTTAGCTTGCGGACGTTGTACCTGCTACTATAAGCCCGAAGATTTGTAAAAACAAAAAACACAAACCGTACAAGGACGAAATCGTTGAGCTTGTACAGTTTGTTCATAGTTTAGATTTTGGTTAAACTTCAAGTTTCTTGTGTGCTTTTCTCATTAATTCCGAAAGAGTCGGTTCGTTTTTTTTAGATGATTTTTTTGCTTTTTGAGCCACATTTATCGGATTAATTCTTGAAAGTCCGACGCAATTTTGTTCCGGCAAAATCATAAAAATGTCTTTAAAGAAATTTAAAATACCGTTCATAATAAACCTTTCAAATCTTTCCCCGTATACATTAAATCCTGTTTTAAGAATTTTTGCGATGGTATTTCGGGGTACAATTCGTATCATAGCAAGTGTTTTTGACAATAGGAATACACTTAATGAATGGTTTTGTAAAAAAAAATTTAAAATAAATTTAAAAAAAGACTTGTATAAAAAATATGTTTTCCGTATGATGATAAAGCAAACTTCAAATAAGGAAGGACTAAGTCATCATGAATCCTATAGTAAAAGACTTAAACAAAGAAACCGTTAATAAAGAATTACCGGCATTGAACCCCGGCGATACAGTCAGAGTTTCCGTAAGAATTATCGAAGGAAACAAAGAAAGAACCCAAGCGTTTGAAGGTACTATTATCAAAAAACGTGGTTCGGGTGTCGGCAAGACAATCACGGTAAGAAAGACTTTCCAAGGTGTAGGCGTTGAACGTGTATTCCCCGTTTTCTCACCCCGTATTGAAAAAATCACGGTAATCAGAAAAGGTGATGTTAAACGTGCAAAACTTTATTACCTCAGAGAAAGAACAGGTAAAGCAACTCGTATTAAAGAAAAAATCGATAATAAGAAATAGGTTGCTTAACGGTTTAATGAAGTTTAAAAGCCATAATCATTTCGGTTATGGCTTTTTAGTAAGGAATTTGTCATGCAGTTTATTCATTGGTATCCCGGACATATTGCAAAAGCGGAAAGAAAGTTAAAAGAACAATTAAATCTTGTTGATGTAGTTGTTGAAGTTGCGGATGCAAGAATTCCGTTGAGTTCGATGTATCCGGATATTAAAAAACTTATCGGAGAAAAGCCGAGATTGATTATAATGAATAAATCCGATGTTGCGGATATGGAAAAGACGAAATCTTTAGTTGAAAAATTAAAGAACGAAACGGCTTGTGAGATATTGTTTACGAGCAATTCCGACAACAAAGACATTACAAAAATCGTGAACAAGATAGCGGATTTGAGCAAACCGGCAATTACAAAGCTGATACAAAAGGGTCTTTTGCCTCGTCCCGCAAGGGCAATGATAGTCGGCATGCCGAATGTCGGTAAATCGAGTATTATAAATAAGTTAATCAAAAAAACAAAAACAAAAACAGGTGCAAAAGCAGGGGTTACAAGGCAACAGCAGTGGGTCAGAATTAATCCGAGAATTGACCTTTTGGACACCCCCGGTATTATTCCCGTAAAACAGGTTGAGCAAAATAAGGCTTTAAGGTTGGCATTTGTTGATTCAATCGGTGAAAATGCTTATGAAGTCGAAAGTATAGCCGAAGAATTTTTGAAAATTATGGCGGAAATGTACCCCGATGTTATCAAAAATCGTTACGGATTTGAGGACGGAGAAGAATTTTCGCTTGAAAAAATCGCAGTAAAAAGAAATCTTTTGGGACAAAATTCCACGCCTGATATTTTGCGTGCCGCATCAATGTTGATGAATGATTTCCGTGACGGCAGACTCGGCAGGTTAACTCTTGATGAAGAAGAATAATCTTTTTCTTTTCGACAGGGAAATAACGCCCGAAAATACGCATCTTGTCGGGACTGATGAGGCAGGCAGAGGTCCGGGGGCAGGGGATGTCGTGGCGGCGGCGGTGTATTTTCCGAACCCTGATAAGTCATTGATTAAAGACCTTGCAAAACTTGATGATTCAAAAAAAATCACCGAAAAAGTTCGGACAGAATTGTTTGATATAATTCTTGAAAATTCAGTGAACGAGATAGTTTTCGGCAGTGTTGAAGAAATTGAACAAACTAATATTTTAAAAACTTCGTTAAATTGTATGAAAAAGGCATGCCTTTCGGTTATATTAAGGCTTGAGGGACAAAATAAGCTTGTTCTTGTTGACGGCAATAAATTAATTCCTTCTTTTGATTATCCTCAAAAATATGTTGTCAAAGGTGACGGAAAGTCGGCAAGTATTGCGGCGGCAAGCATTTTGGCGAAAGTTTCCCGTGACAGGTATATGTGTGAATTGGATAAAGAATTTCCGCAATATGGTTGGGCAAAGAATAAAGGTTATTTGACTGCGGAACACCTTGCCGCTATTGATGAATACGGAACTACAAAGTATCATCGGCAAAAATTTTTGGAAAAACATTTTACAAAGCAGTTGAGTTTGTTTTAATTGCGGAAAAGCTTGTATTTAATGAGCTTGTCACATGGTGAAAAACTTGTTATAATCGGGAAAAAGAGGTAAGAATGGATTGTTATCATTTGACACATGGTATTTCGATTGAAAAAGACAGCATAAATGATTGTTGTTTAATCCGAACGATAAATCATGACGGAAATCCGTTTATTATAAGTCTTGATGAAAACCATTCAGTGGATTGGGATAAATTTTTTGAATTAAAAAAAACGTTAAAAGCTTCGAAAATGGAAGATGTGCATGCGTGTAAAGGTTGCAGGGAGTTAAAGGAAGATTGTGATTATTCACAAGACGGTGATTACGTTTCGCTTATAAATTTTAATCATTGGAACAAATGTAACTCCCGTTGTATTTATTGCAATGAAAATGCATACGGCGGTACTCATTATTACAACGTAATGCCGTTAATAAGGAGTCTTGCGGAATACAAAGACGGTTCTTATTTACGGAATAAAAGCGAGGTGACTTTTCAGGGCGGGGAAGCAACTGTTTTGCCTGAATTTGAAGAACTTTTGTCTTTCTTTTCAAGTATTAAAATGAACGTCAGAATTCATTCAAACGGAATAATTTTTTCTCGGGCAATATCGGACAGTTTGTCTAAAAATCTTGTGTCTGTTGTTATTTCTCCTGATACGGCAGTTAAAAAAACTTATGAAAAAATTAAGCGAGTGCCATGTTTTGATAAAACGTGGGAAAATATTGAAAAATACGCAGCCGTTCAAGCTAAACCGGATTTGGTTAAGGTTAAATTTATTGTAATTCCGGGGATAAACGATACCGTGGAAGAAGTGGATAAATTTATCAAGAAGTGTTGTTCTTGCGGCGTGAAGCATGTGGCGTGGGAAATAGAGGGCAAGTATCTTTCCGCTTATAACAGTGACGTTCCGAATGTTTGCCTTTTAATAGACTATGCAAAATATAAAGCCGAAAAGGTCGGGTTAAAAGATGAATTTTATGACGGTGCTATTTACGGAATGAAAAACAGAAGTATTCCTCAAGCCGTTATTACGACGAAAAAAGAGTTTGTTCGTGAATATAGGGAAATTAGAGCAAAGTATAAACATAGAAATTTGATATATTGTTATAATTAATCTCAAAAATTTGATTTTTATGCTAAAATTTTCATGAAAAAGATTGGCGGAAAAAATGATTACAAACGATGATGTGAAACACGTTGCAAAACTTGCAAGACTTGAATTGACAGAAGAAGAAATTGAAAAGTATTCAAAGCAGTTAGGCGACATTTTAAAATATGTAGAACAGATGAATGAAGTTGATACGACGAATGTTGAGCCGATGCCTCACGCAATTCCCGTTACAAACGTAATGAGAGAGGATGTCGTTAAGTATGAACAAACAAAAGAAGAACTTATGCAAAATGCTCCCGTTAAGGAAGACGGATTTTTCAGAGTTCCGAAAATCAACTGATGTCGGCTTGTTAAAGATTGGAATTTGATATGACTAAATATATTTTTATCACGGGCGGTGTAGTTTCTTCGCTCGGCAAAGGGATAGTTGCGGCAAGTTTGGGAAAACTTCTTAAAGCGAGGGGTTTTTCTGTTGTAATACAAAAATTTGACCCGTATATAAATGTTGACCCCGGAACGATGAGTCCGTTTCAACATGGTGAAGTTTTTGTAACCGATGACGGTGCGGAAACAGACCTTGACCTCGGTCATTACGAAAGATTTACCGACACAAATTTAGGTCATATCAACAATGTTACTTCAGGCAGTATTTATCAAACAGTTATTCAAAAAGAACGTAAAGGTGAATATTTAGGGGCGACGGTTCAGGTTGTACCTCATATTACGAACGAAATTAAATCTCGAATTGTTAAGGCAACGAAGCAATTTAACCCTGATTTTCTTATTACTGAAATCGGAGGAACAATCGGTGACATCGAAAGTTTGCCGTTTATTGAAGCAATCCGTCAATTCAGAACGGAAGCCGGATTTTGTAATTCTTTGAGTATCCACGTTACGTTGTTGCCGTATTTGCCGACTTCGGGAGAAATTAAGACGAAACCTTCGCAACACAGTGTTGCAACGCTTAGAAGTTACGGTATTCAGCCCGAAATTTTGGTTTGCAGAACTTCAATGGAGGTGCCGAAGAAAGAGCTTGAAAAATTGGCTTTGTTCTGCTCTGTTGCACAAGATGCGGTTATAGAGTGCCGTGATATGAAAAGTATTTATGAAGTTCCTCTTGCTTTGGAAAAACAAAGGCTTGCGGATGTCGTTTTGCAAAGATTACAGATGCCGACTGACCGCAAGGCGGATTTGACGGAGTGGATTAAGCTCAATGACAGGATTAAAAATCCTAAACAGGAATTTAAAATTGCCATTGCGGGAAAATATACCGATTTGTCCGATGCATATATTTCCGTTGTGGAAAGTTTAAAACACGCAGGTTACACGCACAATGCGAATATTAAAATCAAATGGATTGCTTCGGATGAGTGTATTGATGATGTAAAGACAAAGGAAATTTTAAAAGGCGTTGATGCTCTTGTCGTCCCCGGAGGTTTTGGAGTTCGTGGTATTGAGGGAAAACTTAACGCAATTAAATATGCAAGAGAAAATAATTTGCCGTTTTTGGGCTTATGCCTCGGAATGCAATGTGCGGTTATTGAATTTGCAAGAAATGTTGTCGGATTGAAACAAGCTAACAGTACGGAATTTAGTGAAGGTACGCCGTATCCCGTAATTGACCTTATGACGGAACAAAAGCACGTTAAAGGATATGGTGCAACGATGAGATTGGGTCAATTTGAATGCCGAGTTCTTGAGGGTTCAAAGGCTCATAAAGCTTACGGAACGACCACAATTTTTGAACGTCACCGCCACAGATATGAAGTCAACAATGAGTATAAACAAGCGATTGCGGAAAAAGGACTTGTCTTTTCGGGTGTTTCTCCCGACGGAATGCTTTGTGAAATGGTTGAATACCCGAAAAATGATTGGTTTGTTGCATGCCAATTCCATCCGGAATTTAAGTCCAGACCGGAACATCCTCATCCGTTGTTCCAAGGGTTGATTGATACGATTGCAATGAGGAAAAAGGTGAAATAATGCATTGCGATGATAAGGAATATTATTGTTGCGAATGGATTAATTCCGGCTTGCACTTTCAAACGACCCGATTAGGTTTTTGTTGCTACGGAAATCAAAGTATCGGTGACCATCCGACGGTTGTTGAGGATTATAACGGAGAACCCGTTGATGAAACTGTTTTCGATAAAATAAGGGCAATAAAACAAAAATTTGCCGACGGAAATATTCCTGAAGGATGTAAAAATTGTTCTTATTTACGAAAATCTGATTGGGACGGTCTTAAGGACGATTATTTTGACCATTTTATGTTCGGTCACAGTCAAAAGTGTAATTCAAAATGTATCTATTGTTTTACAAACGATGTTCCGAATTATTTAAAAGACAGAACATATAATGCTTATACTGTTTTGAAAAGGCTTTTTGATGAAAATAAAATAAAAATTTCTCCAACGACTTGTGCCGTGTTTCTTGGCGGAGAACCTACAATATTTCCGGATTTTGAAGATATAATAAATTTGATGTTGGAAAATAATTTTTCAAATATGAAAATTCATTCATCGGGAATTTATTTGTCGCCTTCAGTGTTGAAAGGTTTGTCATCTGGGCATATCAGTATAGTGATTTCTCCTGATGCCGGATGCAAAGATACTTATAAAAAAATAAAGAGAGTTGATTGTTTTGATAAAGTTTGGAACAATATAAAGGAATATATTTCAGCGGCAAAGGATGCTAAGCAAGTTGGCGTGAAATATATTGTCATACCGCAAATCAATGATAATAAAGAAGAAATTGATAAATGGTTTGATTTGATTGTTGAAAGCGGTGTTAAGTACGTAGCTTGTGATGTGGAACAAAATTGGTTTTACAATTGCAAAGGAAAATATTCTGATAAAATGTACGATTTAATGTATTATATTAAAGAAAAAGCAGAAAAATTGTCATTAAACATTGAATTTTATACGGCAGCGGAAAGAATGTTAAAAAAGGCGGAAGAAAATGATTTATAAAAGTTGTGATTTAATTGAACACGGACTTGATTTTGCACAAGATTCAATAAATTTTTGCTGTCGAACAACGACTAAAGGTGGCGGTTTTAAACGTTTAATTGATAATTACAACGGTGAACTTTTGGATTTGGATAAATTTTTTGCCCTAAAAAGAGAATACAGAAATAAGATGAAGTCGGGTGAAGGAATTCCGGAATGTGAAAATTGTATTTATCTTGAAACCCGTGATTACGACGATGAAGACTATATTTCAAGTATCAATTTTAATCAGGGAATGGTTTGTAATTTGAACTGTGTGTACTGTTCTTTGACACACGGAGAAAAGTCCGAAACATCAACGGATTACAATGTTTATCCCGTAGTAAAACAAATTGCTGATGCCGGTAAGTTAAGACAGGGCGGATTTATTACGATTGCGGGCGGAGAACCTACAATTGGCAAAGGTTTTGAAGATTTAATGCGGTTGTTTATTGATAATGACATTCATCCCGTACGAGTTTTGACTAACGGTGTAAAATACTCGGAAGCACTTGCGGAAGGTTTGAGATTTAATATTGCAAATACGGTTATTTCCGTTGATTCAGGCTCTCCCGATATGTATAAATGGATAAAAGGTGCAGACCTCTATTATCAAGTTTGGGAAAATATTTCAAAATATTGTAAAGCTCAGTATCAAACGGGACTTGTTCAAACAAAGTATATTATTATCCCTGAAATTAACGATAGCGTCGATGAAATTAAAAAATATTTTGATGAAACGGAAAGATACGGTGTCGGCGGAGTTTCTTTCGATATCGAGTTAACTTGGTATGGCGAAAACAGAAAAAAATTGCCCGAAAGTTTGTTTGACCTTGTTGAATTTACTGTCGATGAGGCTAAAAATCGTGGATTGAGATATGAACCCGTGGATAGAGTAGTCGGCATATTGCAGGAAATAAAGAAAAAGAAAACCGATATGCACGTGTCATTTCGTGGTCACGAATTGTAATTTTTAATTATTGAATTGTGCTTTCAAAAAACATTACGATTTTGTGATGAATTAGGATATGGGTGGGTTCAAGAAGCAATCGCAACACTATTAAGTTGAAATATTTCATTTGGTTTGTCGGTTGGGCATACCTGCCCAACATCAATATTTATAGTATTTTTTAACAATACCCAACCTGCAAAATAAAAAGACTACATTTCCTTGTCATTACGAGGAGCAAAGCGACGAAGTAATCCATTTTTTACGGTCATTCTGAGCGAAGCGGATTTTGTGAAACAAAATCCAAGAAGCGAAGAATCTCGAGCAAAGCAAAAACATTCACTGTCATGCTGAA
>CAZOGS010000010.1:16635-21831 GCA_964579375.1 uncultured Muribaculaceae bacterium | reverse complement strand
AAGAATACTTACCTGTGTCGGAAAAAACACCGATAGTAACATTAAATGAAGGAAATACTCCGCTTATAAAAGCAGACAATTTGGCAAAAAAAATCGGGCTAAATGCAGAGATTTATTTGAAGTTTGAAGGTTCAAACCCGACGGGAAGTTTCAAAGACCGTGGTATGACGATGGCTGTATCTAAGGCGAAAGAAGAAGGTTCAAATGCGATTATTTGTGCTTCTACAGGAAATACGAGTGCCGCAGCTGCCGCATACGGTGCAAAAGCGGGAATGAAAACATTCGTCCTTATTCCCGACGGATACATTGCACTTGGAAAACTTTCTCAGGCAATGATGTACGGTGCAAATATTATTGCAATTAACGGTAATTTTGATGAAGCACTTGAAAGAGTTATTGATATTTCTAAAAATTACCCGATAACAATGGTAAATTCTCTCAATCCGTACAGAATTGAAGGTCAAAAGTCAGGTGCATTTGAAATTATTGAAGCTCTCGGAGATGCTCCTGATTACCACTTTATCCCCGTTGGAAACGCAGGAAATATTACGGCATATTTCAAAGGATATGAAGAATGGCTTGCTCTTAATAAATCAACTCATTTGCCCAAAATGATGGGATTTGAAGCGGAAGGAGCGGCAGCGATTGTAAGAGGGGAAAGAATTATGCATCCCGAAACACTCGCAACCGCTATCAGAATAGGAAACCCCGCAAGTTGGAAACAAGCGGAAAGAGCAAGAGATTTATCAGGCGGTGTAATTAACAGCGTTACAGATGAAGAAATTGTTGAAGCATACAAAATGATTGCCGCAACCGAAGGTATTCTTTGTGAACCTGCTTCAGCAGCATCAGTTGCCGGTTTGATTAAATCCAATAAAGCAAAAATGGTTAAGGAAGGTTCGAAAATCGTTTGTATCTTAACGGGTAACGGATTGAAAGACCCCGATAACGCAATAAAATATGCTCTTGCGGATGTTAAAAAGACAAGTTCCGATATAACCGATATTTTAAGAGCAATGAACATATAATTGTGAAAATTTAAAAATTAAAGCGGTCATTTTTGATGAGTGACCGCTTTTTTAATTTCTATTCTCCGTAAACCCATTTTTTTCGGGCAAACCATTGTATCAGAGATAAGAAACCGATTATAACAAACAATATGTATGCGGTTGCGGAAGCTCTTCCTATTTCAAAATATTCAAAAGAATTTTTATAAAGCCAATAGACCAAAACATCCGTAGCTCCGTCGGGACCGCCTTGTGTCATAAGATAAATTAAATCAAAAACCTGAAATGACGAAATTGTTGTTATTATTAAAACAAAAAATATAACAGGGCTTAAAAGGGGGAGAGTTACTTTGAAAAAAGTTTGAAATGCGTTTGCTCCGTCAATTTTAGCGGCTTCGGAGAGAGAAGAATTAATTCCCGCATAACCTCCGATTAACATAACCGTGTTGTATCCGATTAATTTTACAACCGAAACTAAAATTACGGCAAACATAGCGGTGTCGGGATTGTACAACCATAAAATGTTTGTTTTTAAAATATAATTCATCAAACCAATATTAGGGTCAAAAATCCATTCCCATACAAGTGCAACTACAAGCATCGGCGTAATAAACGGAATAAAGTATATAGTTTTGAACAAATCGGAAAATTTGAATTTTTTGTTTAAAATATCTGCCAAAAACAGCGGAATTAAAACTGCAAAAAATGTTGTAAAAACGGCATAAATAACAGTGTTGTTTAAAACTCTGAAAAATTCCGGTTCTCGGAAAAGTTCAATATAGTTGTCAAAACCGACGAATTTAGGAATGTTTAATAAATCCCACTCGAAAAAACTCAATCCGAAAGAACAAAAAACCGGAATTATAATAAAAATTAAACAACCGACAACACAAGGAAGCAGAAACCAAAAAGCGATTTTGTTATCGGGAAATTTTGTTTTTTTGTTCATAATTTTTTCCATGTTTGAGTTAATATTAATATTATAATTATAACGTCAATATTACAAGGAGTTTACATGATTACGTTAAAAGCGTTTGGAAAAAATGATATAAGAGGCGTTTACGGGGAAACCGTAACGGAAGAATTGTTTGAAAAAGTCGGAAGAGCTTATGTTTATTACGTAAAAGAACGTTTAGGAAAAGAAAATGTAACTCTTTCTGTTGTACGTGATGCCAGATTGCACTCAATGCCGCTTGCAAAGTCAATAATCAACGGGGTTTTATCCGCCGGCGGAAATGTAATAGATTTGGGAATGGGACCGACACCTTTCGGGTATTATTCGGAATTTATTGAAACACCTTTCGGAACAGTTGACGGTTCTTTGATTATAACGGCAAGCCACAATCCTCCGGAATATAACGGTTTAAAGATGACTTGCGAAAAGCAATCTCTACACGAAGAACAAATTAAAGATGTAAAAAATATTACCCAAAAAGTAATTGACGGCGAGTATGTTGATGCTGAAAATAAAGGTGAATATCACGAATTTAATATGGTAGATAAGTATATCGAAAAACAGATTGAACTTTTCGGTACAGATAAAAAAGACGTAAAAATAGTTACTGATTGTGCAAACGCCGCCGCAGGTGTTGTTGCACCTCAAATGCTTAAAAAATGCGGTTATGAAGTTGTTGAACTTTTTACGGAACCTGACGGAAGATTTCCGAACCACCATCCAAATCCGAGCATAGAAAGCACTCTCGATACACTCAAGAAAACGGTCGTTGAAACGGGTGCAGATATCGGTGTTGCTTTTGACGGCGATGCGGACAGAATAGGTGTTATTGATTGTGACGGAAACTATTTGACAGGCGATAAATTGCTTTATATCTATTCTACGGATATTATCCCGAGATTTAAAAATGCCGATAAAAAACCTGTCATTGTTTCGGAAGTAAAATGTTCGCAGGTATTATTTGACAGCTTAAATAAAGCGGGTGCAGAGGCTGTTATGTGCAAAACGGGACACGGCTATATCAAAGCAAAAATGAAAGAAACCGATGCAATTGCTGCAGGTGAAATGTCGGGGCATATGTTTTTTAAAGAAAATTGGTTTGGCTTTGATGATGCAGTTTATGCGGCATCGAGAATTGCGGATCTTGTAAACAAAAAGAAAAAACAAAACAAAAACTTTAAAATGACAGAATTACTTGAACCGTTCAATTCCGTATTTACGTCGTCGGAAGTGAGATTTCCGTGTAAAGACGAAATGAAGAAGCCTGTTCTTTCGAAAATTGACGAAGTTATTGCAAAAAATCCCGACTTTTTCGGAGATGAAATAAAGGACATTATAAGATTAGACGGTTTGAGAATTGTATTTGACGGCGGATTTGCGATGATAAGACAAAGTAATACGGAACCTGTTTTTACATTGAGATTTGAAGGCAGAAACGAAGAAATTTGTAACCAATACAAAAAAGCGATGCTTGATGAATTGGATAAAATTTGCAAGGAAATGAAGGCATAAAATGACAAAGAATAAGCTTTTTATCATAGTGTTAACATTGTGTATAGTTTCAATGGTAGCGGGATTTTTTACCCCTGTGTTCAATAAGAACGAGAACAATAAAAATCCAAAGGGAAAAGCAAACATAAGCAAAATTATCAGTCCGAATAAAGTTGCGGTAATTTCTTTGAACGGAGTTATTAATTCAACTCCGGAAAATAATATTTTTGTTGAAGAAAATTCTTCACTTGTGGCTCTTAAGGCGTTAAATCAAGCTGAAGATGATGTAACTGTACACGGAGTAATTTTAAAAATCAATTCTCCGGGGGGAACTGTCGGAATGTCGCAAAGATTGTACTCGGCGGTTATGCATTTGCGTGAGAAAAAACCCGTCATTGCTGTGCTTGACGATATTGCGGCAAGCGGCGGTTATTATGTGGCAAGTGCCGCCGACAGAATTGTCGCTCTCGACGGAACAATGACGGGAAGTATCGGCGTTATAATGTCTACAACCGATGCCCACGAACTTTTGTCGAACAAATTGGGTATTTCTCAAAATGTTATTAAAAGCGGTAAATTTAAGGATATCGGTTCTTCAACGAGAGCAATGACAAATGAGGAACGTAAACTTTTGCAAGATATGGTAAATGATTCTTATCAACAATTTAAAGAAGCAATAACAAACGGCAGAGTTAAAAGAAATGATAATTATGAAGTTGCAAAAGTCGAATTGACTTTGCAAAATCTTAACAGATATGCAGACGGAAGAATTTTCACCGGCAGGCAGGCTTTGAAATTAGGTTTTGTTGATTCAACGGGCGGAAGCAGAGAAGCAAAAGAAATGATGCTTAAAATATTGGAAAAGAAAAATTTAAACAAAGACAATGTTGACTTTGTTGATTACGGCAAAACGAATAATTTCTTAACTTCATTGGGCTTAAACCAAAAGACAAATGTTTTTGACGGAATTATCCCCGCAAGTGTAAAATACGCAAGAAAACCTCTTTATCTTTGGGAGTAGTAAATGAATACGTATTTCGAAAAATTGTTTAAAATTATGTTTGAATTTGACTTCTCTGATGTAAATCCGAATAGTCCGATTTACATGGCGATGCTGACATTAATTTGGACATCTTTATTTTTGTATATTCCAAATCACAATTTACCGAATGATATAGGCGAAGATTTTTTATATCTTGGCGGAATTGGAATTTATTTAATCGGGATTTTGTTTGTGTGGGCAATTTCCGCAATGTTTTTTGATTTTATTGCAAAAATTTTCGGAAATAGCGGAAAAATAAGATATTTATTGAATTATTCCGCATATACACTTCTTCCGTACATTTTTATTGCACCGTTTGAACTACTGAAAAATTCATCTAAAATCGGCTATTTTTTCGGAACAAAACTTGAATTATTGTTATTCTTTTGGGTAATTATTTTGTACGCAAAAACCCTTGAAAAGACATATAATTTAACAAAAACATCATCATTTATGTTCGTTTTCTTGCCTGCGATAGCAATAGGATTTGCTGTTATTTGGCTGATAGGAACTTGTTTTAATATAGGTTATATTTATACCGTATAAGGGGATACGGTTATGAAGAAATTAATTTTAGCGGCAGCAATGCTGACAGCGTTGTCTTGCCCGTCTTTTTGCAATGAATTGACAGACATCTCGGCAATCGAAAAAGACTTGTTCGGTGTTGAATATACGGAAGAGCAAGCTTCAACAAGACTTAC
>CAZOGS010000010.1:6983-16535 GCA_964579375.1 uncultured Muribaculaceae bacterium | reverse complement strand
ATTTAACATTATTTAATACCTTGAGTATCTCTCTTATGTTTATGTGAAAATAAAGATAACAAGAATAATAAGGGAGAACTTAATATGAAAGATAAAACATTTTTGATGATTCCCGGCCCGACTCCGGTACCTGAAAGCGTATTGCTTGCGATGGCAAAACATCCTATCGGACACAGAAGCACGGAATTTTCCGCAGTATTAAAAAGAGTTTATGAAGATATGAAACTTTTGTTTCAAACAAAAAATGACGTAATGGTATTTACGTCGAGCGGAACGGGTGCAATGGAAGCAGCGATTTTCAACCTCGTTAATCCGGGCGATAAAGTTTTATCTTTAGTAATCGGAAACTTTGGCGAAAGATGGGCAAAAATTTCAGAAATGAAAGGTGCCGTTGTAACAAGATATACGGTTGATGCAGGATGTGCAATTGACCCTGAAGAAGTTAAGAAAATCTTGGATGCCGATGTAAATAAGGAATATAAAATTGTTACATTGACTCACAATGAAACAGCAACAGGTGTTACAAACGATGTTAAAACAATCGTTTCATACATTAAGGAACACGGTGCATTGTCAGTTGTTGACGGCGTAACAAGCTTAGGTGCATTGCCTTGTAAAATGGATGAATGGGGTATTGATGTTCTTATTTCCGGTTCACAAAAAGGCTTTATGATTCCTCCGGGACTTGCATTCCTTGCTGCAAGTGACAGAGCAATCAAAGTTAGCGAAGAATGTGCAAATCCGAGTTTCTATTTCAATTGGAAACAAAACAGAAAATCTGTTCTTGATGCATCAACAGCATGGACTCCTGCTGTAAATCTTTTTGTTGCACTTGATACAGCTCTTCAAATGATGAAAGAAGAAGGTCTTGAAAATATTTGGGCAAGACATGCAAGAATTGCCTCTGCAATCAGAGCCGGCGTTAAGGCTATAGGTTTGGAATTGCTTGTTAAAGATGAAAAAGTAGCTTCGAACGCTATTACGGCAGTACTTCCTCCTGAAGGAATTTCTGTTCCCGATATCAGAAAAACAATCAAAAAAGATTTCGATATCGTAGTTGCAAACGGACAAAAAGAACTCAAAGATAAGATTTTCAGAATAGGAAACTTAGGTTTTGTATCTGATAGAGATGCGATTACTGCAATCGGTTCTTTAGAAGCTTCACTTTACAAGTTAGGCTATAAATTTGAATTAGGAGCAGGTGTTGCCGCAGTAATAAAAACGCTTGCAGAAAAGGCATAATGAAAAGGACAGACAATGAAAGTTTTAATTACGGATAAAATCAATGAAAGTGCAGGCAAAATCCTTGACGGAGTAGCTGAAGTAGACTTTTTGCCGACAAAAACAGAAGATGAACTTTGTGAAATTATCGGTGAATATGATGCACTTATGGTCAGAAGCCAAACAAAAGTAACCGCAAAAATTATTGAAGCGGGCAAAAATCTTAAAATTATAGGCAGAGCAGGTGTCGGCGTAGATAATATTGATATTGAAGCTGCAACACAAAAGGGTATTTTGGTTGTAAACTCACCTGACGGAAACACGAATGCGGCAGCTGAACATACGGTTGCTCTTATGCTTGCAATGTCAAGAAATATCCCCGTTGCGGCTACATCAACAAAAGCAGGAAATTGGGAACGTTCAAAATTCACCGGCGTTGAAGTTTTCGGAAAGACGTTGGGTATTATCGGTTTTGGTAAAATCGGTTCACACGTTGCACAAGTAGCTATCGCACTCGGAATGAAGGTAATTGTTTCCGACCCTTATACTTCGCAACAAACTGTTGAAAAAGCAGGTGCAAAATATGTTCAATCATTGGATGAACTTTGGGGTGTTTGCGATTACATTACCGTTCACGTTCCGAAAACACGTGAAACTATGCACTTAATCAATAAAGATACAATTGCAAAAATGAAAAAAGGCGTAAGACTTGTGAATTGTGCAAGAGGCGGAATTATTGATGAATCAGACCTTAAAGAAGCTCTTGAAAGCGGTCAGGTTGCCGCAGCGGCAATTGACGTTTACGAAAATGAACCCGATATGTCAAAGTGTGTACTTTGCGGATGCGATAAGAATGTCGTTTTGACACCGCACTTAGGAGCAAGCACAAAAGAAGCTCAATTTAACGTTGCTATTGACGTAGCGGAACAAATCAGAGATGTTCTCTCCGGAGGAAGTGCAAAAGCAGCGGTAAATATTCCTGCTTTGAAACCTTCTGTTTTAGAACCCGTAAAACCGTATATGGCAATTGCTGAAAATGTCGGAGCAATGGCATTCCAAATTGCAAACGGTAATTTAAAATCAATCAATCTTACCGTTGAAGGTAAATTGGCTGATTTAGATATTTCTCCTATTACAATTGCCGTGTTAAAGGGCGTATTTTCATCAATTGATGAAGGCGTAAATTACGTTAATGCCCCTGTAATTGCGAAAAAGAGAGGCATAAATGTTGTTACGTCAAAATCTCACAATGAATGTTCATATCAAGGAACTGTTACCGTAAAATTGTTGACGGATAAAGATGAAATCTGTGTTTCCGGAGCTTTAATTACGGACGGTATGCCGAGAATAACAGAAATTAATGAGCATAAGATGTGCATCCAACCGGAAGAACATATGCTTGTTCTTCCGCACGAAAACAAACCGAGCATGATTGCAAAAGTTGCAACTGTAATTGGTTCAAATAACGTAAACATCAGTAAGATGCACGTTGCGGACAATAACGGAACAGATCCGCTCTCAATAATGATTTTAAGCACGGATACAAAAGTTGACGGAGAAACGTTGAAAGCGATTTCTGAAATTGACGGTATCAAGGATGCAAAATACGTTCATTTAAGTGCATAATTCAAATTATTAACGAAAAGCACCTCTTTTAAAGGGGTGCTTTTATCAAAAAGTATGTATATGAAAATTCACAATGATAAATTAAAAAATAATGAGGAAGTCGTTTTTCCGTATAGATATTTTAAGCTAAGGCAAAAAATTCATTCTGTTGAAAATCAACCGAAAATCCTGAATTACTTAGATCCTAACATCGGTTCCGTTCTTTTTTCCTCAATTTTTGCTATAGTTTCTTGTGTTATATTCTTTTTAAAATTATCAATAATAAAAGTTAAAAATTCTTTTTTTAAAGGCAATGAAAAATTAAATAATCAAAACGATATTGTTATATATTCGGAAGGTAAACAATATTGGTCTGTTTTCGGCACAATATTGGATGAATTTGAACAAAGGGGCGAAAAGGTTACCTATTACACATCCGATAAAAGTGATATGTTTTTTGATAAAAAATATCAATTTGTAACAGGAAAATATATCGGAAACAAAAACATAGCTTGCTTAAAATTAGCCGGATTATCGGCAAATATCGTGTTGATGACAATTCCGGGATTAAATGTGCTTCAACTTAAAAGAAGTCCAAACGTTAAGCACTATTCTCATATCGTTCATTCTTTAGATTCTCTGTTAAAGTATAAATTGTATTCATTGGATTACTATGATTCAATTTTATGTGCTTCAGATTTGCAGGCAGAAGAATCAAAAAAATTAGAAGAAGAAAGAAACGCAACAAAAAAAGAGTATGTGGTTGTCGGTGCTGTTCACTACGACAAATCGGCTGTTTCGTCCGTTAAAGAAGATGGAAAAATTAAAAATATATTAATAGCTCCTTCTTGGGGAGAAGGTTCTCTTTTAAATGTATTTGGTACAAAAATCATTGATGAAGTTTCAAATATTGAAAATGTTAAAATTATAATTCGTCCTCATCCTCAATCACAAGTTTCCGAAAAAAAACTTCTCAAAAAACTTATTAAATATTCCGAAAATAAAAACAATATAGAATGGGATTTCGAAAACTCAAATCAAGAAGTTATGTTAAAATCGGATATATTAATTACTGATTTTTCAAGCATTATTTTTGATTATTTGTTTTTGTTTTCAAAACCTTTCGTTTATTCGACGAAAAAATTTAATAAAGAAATTTACGATGCATCGGATGTGCAAAAACCTCCTTTTGATTTTGAAATTTTTGAAGAATTAGGTGAAGAATTAACGGAAAGTAATTTAAAACAATTACCTCAAATATTGCAAAATTCTCTTAAAAACTTTGATATAGAAAAGGTAAAATATTATAAAAACCTGCTTTGGAAAAACCAACAAGAAGCACCGCAAAGAGTTGTTACCTATTTGATAAACAAAAATGAAGAATTAAAGAAACTCAAGGAAGATTGCTAATATGCTTAAAGTTTGTTTATTCTATTTATTAATTCAGCCGATATTCTTTTTGATAGAAAATTTGTTCTATCGAATTTTTGATAACACAAATAGTGTTATTCTTGCTGTAATAACCGTGAGTGTTGCTGTCGTAGGTTTATGTTTGCCGTTTTCGGTTGCGGGCGAAAAAATTGTTGAAAAAAACGAAAAAATTAAAAAAGATATTGCAGATAAATTAAAATCAATAAAAAATAATTTTAAGGGCGATGAAAAATATTTATTAATAAAGGAATTGTATAAAAAGCACAATTATTCTCCGCTATCGGAAATACAAAGTTTGATAGGTATATTAATCCAAATTCCTTTTTTTATTGCTGCATTTTTGTTTTTCTCAAATTTGCATTCAAATTTTGATTTTTCGGGAATGGAATTTTTTACGCAACCTGACGGTTTAATTAATATTAAAAATATTCAAATTAATTTGCTTCCGATATTGATGTTTTGTATAAACATAATTTCTGTAGAGTTATACTTAAAATCAATAAATTCAAAAAAAAGACTTCCTTTGTATATTGCGGCTTTGGCTTTTTTGGCAATTTTGTACAGAGAACCTTCAATTCTTGTTGTCTATTGGACAATTAATAACATATTATATTTAATTAGAAATCTGATAGTATTATTCAAAAAAAATAAAACGTTTTCATCCGAAAGAGAGAAAAAAGATGAACAAATTGATAAAAATTATCATTACATTTTTTTGTCAGTATGCGTGATTTTGACGTTTTTGTTAAGTTACGGGCTCTCTCCGATTTTTATGAATTATCAAAACTTTTTTAATGAGTCTAAATATTTATTTACGGATTTTAGAATTGTTTCTTTTTGCCTTGCTTTTGGTACTTTTTTCTTGTATCCGATGCTGTTTTACTTTGCAATACCGACCCAATGGAAAAAAATATTAGCGGTATTCTCTCAAATTGAAGTTTTATATTTGCTTACAAATTACATAATCATATTCAGACAGCCTTGTGTACAAGGACAAGGATTTGCAGAAATACCGCCGGATGAAATATTTGGGTTTAATATTATTTCGTTTGTTTCTTTGGCGATAATAACTGCACTAACGGTTTATTTGTTCAAAAAAGGTAAACGGAGAGGATTTTTGACATTAAATTTGCTCTTTGTAATAACAATATGCTTAACCGGTCAAAAAATGTTATTAGACAACATCCATTTTATAGATAGAGATAAAGTAACTAAAATGGAAGTGTTTAAGGATTTTTACATTGGCGAAACTGACAATAAAATAAGTTTATCAAAAGATAAGGAAAATGTTATTTTTTTCTTTTTTGACAGTGCTTCGGGGCATTTTTTAAATGAACAATTCTTAAAGGAAGAACCACAGTATAAAGAAAAATTTGACGGATTTGTTAATTATACGGATACATTATCTCCAATGGCATATACTGTAATTATCCAGGCTGCATTATTAGCGGGAAATGAATATTTGCCCGATAAGTATTATGAAGCACTTATAAATAACGAATTTCAAAATTTCAGTAATGAATCTGTTTTGATGCTTCCGACTTTGTTTAGTCAAAATAATTTTAAAATTAATTTTGTTAATTACTATGTACAAACACGAGATTTGAAAGACGAATACAAGAATATTATACAAAAGGCTTATAAGCAAAATAAAATCTCTTATTTCGTTCCTCAAAAAAATCCTGCAAAAGAATTTTTTAAAGATTATTTGGATAATCAAGATGTTTTGTTTATACATCCTGTTCAATATTTTTTATCCGTATTTGACTTTTTTATACCGAAATGTGTTATGAACAAAATTGTCAAAGATGAAATTCAATATAAGTATATGAATGAAACTCCTAACTATGTAAATATGAGTAATTATTGTACTTTGTTCTATTTGCCAGAATATATCGGCATTAATTCTTCTGAAAAAACTTATACTTTCTTTTACAACAATATAACACACGATTGTTTTCCGACAGAAATAAATAAAAAAACGGGCGTTAAATTAAGTGAAAAAACGGAAGAATTTTGCAAAATTGATTGCTATTATAACAGCTTTGTAAATACGATGTTTTTATTAAGCCGATTTTTTGAATTTTTAAAAGAAAACGGAATATATGACAATACTAAAATAATCATTTCCACCGATCACGGAATGAGAAGATATTCTCCCGAATATAATTATCCTTGGGATACATCTGCTGTTCTTCTCGTTAAAGATTTTAATAAAAGAGGAGTGATGAAATCGGATAATTCCTATGCGTTTGTTTCGGATGTTCCTTATTTATTAGTGAAAGATGTAATATCTAATCCTAAAAATCCGTTTACAAATAAACCTATGATAAAAATGACAGAAAATGAAAAACTTCAATATCCCGTTTGCGGATGGTATTATGATTGTTTTACCAATCTTCATAATAAACTAAACCCTTCGGGACAAATTGAAAATTCTGACGGGACAAAGATTAAAAAATATATCTTGGATAATCAAAATAGCATATATTATCCTGACCCCGGTGACAGTTTTTAAAAAATATACGTAAATTAAAGCACCTCTGTAAAAAGGTGCTTTAAAATTAATGTTCTCATCTGTCTTTGTTATTCTTTGACTTCTTGTTTAAGAAATAAGTCTTTGCCGACTCCGCAAACAGGGCAAATAAAATCTTCCGGCAAATCCTCAAATTTTACATTATTATGTTCTGCCGGAATATATATCCACCCGCAAGCCGTGCATACGTAATTTTCCATAAAAAACTCCTTTCTTTTATAAAAATACTCTAACAAATTTTGATAATTTTTCTATTACCTCATTTGTTAAATTTGTTTTACAATTCATTGCGTTTTTTAAAAATAAGATTTATATTTAAATTAATTTAATTCAAACAAACGTTTGATTAATTAGGAAAATAAAATGGAAACAAAAAATAAAGAGCAATCGAAGCAGAGAATAATAAAAGAGGCTACAAAATTATTTGCACACAAAAGTTTTGAAGCAGTCAGCATAAGAGAAATATGCAAAAATGCAGAAGTGAATATTTGTATGATTTCGTATTATTTTGGAGGAAAACAAGAGTTATACAATGCCATAATTAATGATTTAATTGAAAAACAAACGAAATACGTTTCAAGTTTTTTTGATTTAAATACAGAACCAAAGACATTATCTAAAGATGCTCAAATTGATTTATTGTTTAAGAGTTTGGATATATTCATTGATTTCTTTTATTCAAATGTTTCCGATGATTTGATTTTATTACTTTTAAAGGAGCAGCAAAATCAAAATTTTATTCCGAAATCGCCATCGCTTGAGTATTTTGGGAAATTAGTCGCAAATGTATTTGGATTAAAAGAAACCTCAAAAGAAGCCATATATCAAACATTATTTATAATTTCGCAAGTTAATTCACCGAGAATTTTTCCTGCCTTTTCGCTTCGTCTGCTTAGGCAAGATACATTCTTACCTGAAGATATTAGAATTATAAGAAACAATGTAAAACTTTACATTAAATTAATGTTAAAGGAGAAAGAAATTGTTTAAGAAACTGTTAATAGCGATGATATTATTGTTTTGCTCAAATATAGCCTTTGCGGCGGACAGAGCCGATGTTAATACGGAATTTTTTTCAAGATTTAATGATGATAATCTTGTTTATTATATAAATGAAGCAATTGCGAACAATCATACCGCAAAACAGGCAACAGCGAGAGTAAAGCAGTACCGAGAACAGGTGAAATATACATTTTCAAAAGAGTTGCCCTCATTTAGCGTAAGTGCAAATTATTTAGGGATAAATGTACCGCAATTGGATAATTTTTCGCTTAAAAAAAATGCTTTTGTTTTGCCGTTTGTTGCGAACTACGAAGCGGATTTTTTGTTAAAAAACAGAGATAAGACAAAAAGTCAGAAAAAAGTTTATGAAATTAGTAAATATGACGAAAAATCAGTTTATATTTCATTATTAAGTGATGTCGCAACGGTTTATACGAATGTTTTGCAATATGATGAAATGATTAGGCTTGCGGAAGAACAAGTCGGGATTAAAACAGATTTGTTAAACTCTGATGAAAGGAAATTTAAACGAGGAATAATAAACACTGAGCAATACAATAATTCCAAAAAAAATCTTGAAACAACAAAAAATGAACTTGAAAAATACAAAAGGGAACAAGAAATTTTGCTGATGCAATTAGCGGTATTGACAGGTATATCACCGTTAGAGGTTAATTCTTTACAAAGAGGCAGCCTCGTCGACATTGAATATACGGAAGAACTTCCGACTGAAATCAAATCTGATGTGATTTTTGCAAGACCGGATGTTTTGGCATCGGAAGCGGAATTAGAAAAAGCAAAAATTGATATAAGAATTGCGAGAAAAGAATTTTTACCGACATTTAACATAACGGGAATATGGGCTTTTAATACAATTGCACCGGGAACATTTTTCTCGTGGGAGTCATCGCTTGCGGCGATTATTGCAGGGGCAAGTCAGGATATTTTTGCCGGCGGAAGGAAAATCGCAAATTTGAAAATTCAAAAGGCAAAATATGAAGAATTATTTGAAAAATATAATCAAACTAATTTAGATGCTTTAAAAGAGGTAAATACTTCGTTATGCATAATGAAACACGATTTGCTTGTAGATAAAAACACACTTTATAAATTAAATTATGAGAATAAAAACTTGCAATCATCCGAACGAAAACTTAATCAAGGTGTTATTTCTCAGTCTGAATATTTAAAAATGCTTTCAAATACGGTGCAGCTGCAACAGGAGTCAGCATCGACAAAAACACAAAGAATAATAAATTATTTTACTCTATATAAAGCCCTCGGAGGACAATTATAATGAAAAAGAAAGTAATTGGAATTTTATTACTTATATTGGTTATAGGAACAGTAATATTTTTCCTGAATAATAAAAAAGAAAATCTGAATGAATTAACATTGTACGGAAACATTGAAATCAGGCAGGTTGATTTAAGTTTTCAAGTTGCAGGACAAATTTCTAAAATGCTGAAAGAAGAAGGTGACAGCGTTAAAGCGGGTGAATTGATAGCGATTTTGGACGATAAAGATTACAAATCCAATTTTGAAAAAGCGGAAGCTGACGTTGAAAGAACGATTGCACTAAAAAAAGATGCGGAAGATAAATTTAAGAGGAACGCACCGCTTGCGAGCGATGACACTATCTCAAAACAGGATTATGAAACTTATTTCAATACCAAAAATAAAGCGACAGCTGATTATAAAGTTGCACTTGCTCAAAGAACATTTGCGAAAAATCAACTTGAGTATACGAAAATATA
>CAZOGS010000010.1:0-6883 GCA_964579375.1 uncultured Muribaculaceae bacterium | reverse complement strand
TTATACGAAGATTTGACGGTAATTGAAAATTTAAGGCTATATGCTGATTTAAAAAATGTTGAACATAATTTTGATGAATTATTGAAATTGACAGCTCTTTCTTCGTTTCAAGACCGACTTGCAGGAGCGTTATCGGGAGGAATGAAGCAGAAATTGGGGCTTGCTTGTACGTTACTCGGAAATCCTGAATTTTTAGTTTTAGATGAACCGTCGGTGGGCGTTGACCCGATATCGAGAAGAGATTTGATGAAAATGGTTCGAAAAATGATTACGCCAAACACGACCGTGCTATGGTCAACGGCATATCTTGATGAAGCTCACAGTTTTGATACGGCAGTAGTTTTGGATAAAGGAAAAGTTATTTATCAAGGCAAACCGCACGATTTAGCCGAAACAGCGAAAGAGTTTGAAGATAAAGTTATTGATTTAATGGGCGGTTATAAAAAGGAAAAATCGCTAATTGCGGAAAATTATAAACCGCTCGAAGTTGAGATTGATTGTACGGTTCAGGCAGATAATCTTGAAAAACGTTACGGAAATTTTTATGCGGTAAAAAATAACTCTTTTTGTATAAAAAAAGGTGAGATTTTTGGGTTGTTGGGACCGAACGGAGCGGGAAAATCGACATCATTCAAGATGATGTGCGGTCTTGCAAAACCTACCTCGGGAACGGCAAGCATAATGGGCATTGACATACGGGAAAAACCGGAAAAGGCACGTTCTTATTTAGGATATATGGCACAAAAATTTTCTTTGTACGGAAGTTTGACGGTACGGGAAAATTTAAATTTTTTCGCACTTGCATACGGAATAAAAATTACGGAACGTAAAAGAAAAGTTGATGGTATTATAGAGGTTTTCGGGTTAAAAGAACACGAAAACTCGAAAGCGGAAGATTTGCCGCTCGGGTTGAAACAAAGATTGTCAATGGCTGCCGCTTTAATTCATAATCCGCCGATTTTATTTTTGGATGAACCGACATCGGGTGTAGATGTTTTAACGAGAAGAGATTTTTGGAACCATATTACATCGCTTGCGAAAAAAGGTGTAACAATTCTTGTTACTACTCATTTTATGGATGAGGCGGAATATTGTGACAGAATAAGCCTTTTTTATAAAGGCGAAGCAATTGCAATAGGTACTCCGTCAGAGCTGAAAAAACAGGCAAAGGCTGAAAATATGGAAAGTGCATTTATCAATTTGATAAATGATTTTGAGGATAAACAATGAAAATTTTGTTCGCATTAATCAAAAAAGAAATAAAACAAATATTACGTGACCCGAGCAGTATTATCATTGCGTTTGTATTGCCTTTAATATCATTCTTGATTTATATGTACGGAATTAATTTAGACTCTGTTAAGGTTACAATCGGTATCAAAAATGATGACAATTCGCCCGAAATTTCGACTTTGGTAAAATCATTCGGACATTCAAAATATGTCAATTCAATAAATTTTGAAAATATACAGGAAATAGAAAACGCAATAAAACGTTCAAAGATAAAGGGTGCCGTTGTTATTCCCAATGATTTTTCAAAAAAATTATCGAAAGGTGAAACGGCTGATTTGCTTGTTATTACTGACGGAGCGGAAACAAATACCGCAAACTATGTTCAAAGTTACGCTCTTTCTATTACAAATGAATGGCTTGCAACGGGAAAATATCGTTCAAAAATGGCACAACCGATAATTTCAGGCGATTTGCGAACTTGGTATAATCCCGACTTAAACTCACATTATTTTATCGTGCCGGGGTCTATTGCAATCACAATGACTTTAATCGGAATACTCTTGACATCTTTGGTTGTTGCTCGGGAATGGGAAAGGGGAACGATGGAAGCCTTACTCAGTACTAATGTTCGGGCTATACACATTGTACTCGGAAAATACATTCCGTATTTTTTATTGGGAATGGTTTCAATGGCTTTTAATGTATTGCTTTGTGTAGGAATTTTCCATATTCCGTTTCGAGGAAATTATTTATTTTTATTTTTAATAAGCGGGATTTTTTTGTTTACCTCTCTCGGAATCGGGTTATTGATATCTTCTTTGTTAAAAAATCAATTTATGGCAAGTATGGTTGCGATGAGTTTGGGCTTTATGCCCGCTTTGATGCTGTCAGGACTTGTTTTTCCGATAAACTCCATGCCCGTTTTCTTTCAAAATTTAACGAGAGTAATTCCTCCGAGGTATTATATTTCATTTATTGAAAGTGAGTTTATGACAGGCGGAGTAAATATAATAAGATTTGAGAATGCTGTATACTTGACAATTTTGGGCTTGCTTTTGTTCTTTGTCGTTTACAAAAAAACTCAAATGAGGTTAGAGGGCTAATTTTAATGATAAAAGATTGTTTTCTTAGAATTTTTGCACTTATAAAAAAAGAATTTATAACAATTTGGAATGACCCTAAGACGAAAGGGATAATAATCGGGTTGCCGATTATGCAACTTTTGGTTTTTTCAAATGCGGCAACGATGGAAGTCCAAAATATTGATGCGGTTGTTCTTAATTATTCACAAAGTGTTGAATCAAGAGAGCTTCTCTCCCGATTTGAAAACTCACCCCGATTTAGAAAATTTTATTACGTTGACAATGAACGTGATTTTAAAAATAAAATGGATACACAAAAAGTTCAAATCGGAATAATAATTCAAAACGATTTTGCAAAAAAAATAAAATCGCATCAAAATACATCCGTACAGGTGATTTCAGACGGAAGACAAACCAATTCCGCAACAATCGGTGCAGGATATGCCAATCAGATAATTTCTTTGTATAACAGTGAGCTTACGGGAAACAACGGTGCAAAAATCGGAGCAAATGTCAGAAATTGGTTTAATCCTAACCTTGAGTATAAATGGTACATTTTAACGGTAATTGTTGCAATGTTGTCTTTGGTGACTACACTTATTTTAACGGCGTTATCTATTGCAAGGGAACGAGAATTGGGTACATTTGACCAACTTATTGTAAGTCCACTTTCTTCTTTTGAAATTTTAATAGGCAAATCTGAGCCGCCACTTTGTATTTCAATGGCTTTGACTATGATTATGACCTCTGTCGTAATTATATTTTTCCATGTTCCGTTTGTGGGTTCGTTTGTTCTATTTTTTATCTCTATTTTTATTTCATTGCTTGCAATTGTCGGGGTCGGACTTTTTATTTCCGCAATATGCCACACTCAACAGCAGGCAATTTTGTCGGCAATGACCTTTATGATGCCCGCAGTTTTGTTGTCGGGATTTATCTCTCCGATTGAAGATATGCCTGTTGCCTTGCAATATCTCACTTATGTAAATCCGGTAAGATTTTTTATGGTGTTAATAAGAGGGATTTTCTTAAAAGGAATGGGGATTGCGGATGTTTTTGCAAATCTTTTGCCTCTGATTATAATCGCAACTCTAACGCTCACTCTTGCAAGCAGAACATTCAAAAGAAAATTAGGTTAGGAAAATTATTTGGTTGCAATTATTTCAATTTCCGCAAGTGCATTTTTCGGAAGCTGTTTAGCCGCAACGCAAGAACGAGCCGGTTTTGAAACAAAATATTTTTCATAAGTTGCGTTAAATGTTACAAAATCAGCCATTTCAGCTAAAAAACAAGTTGTTTTTACAACATTTTCAAATCCCATATTTGCTTCTTTTAAAACTGCTTCAATATTTTTGCAAATTCTTTCTGTTTGTACAACGATATCTCCTTCAACCATTTTTTGTGTTGACGGGTCAATAGCAATTTGTCCGGAAGCAAATAAAGTTCCGTTAACCAAAATTGCCTGAGAGTAAGGACCTACGGCTTGAGGAGCGTTGTTTGTAGAAATTATTTCCATATTTTTAACCTTTTATTATTTTGTAACCTTTGTTTTCGAGTGCTTTTTTGATTTCGGCAAGATGCTCATGGTTTCTTGTTTCCATCGAAACTTTGAGATAACATCCGTTGATGTCTGTATTTTTGCCGCCGGGGTTGTGGTGAACACGAACAACATTTGCACCTAAATCGGCAATTGTAGTTGCAACTTCTTTTAATTGTCCCGGTTTGTCTAAAAGCTCGATTGTAAGCTCGGATAATCTTCCTGACGTCATAAGACCTCTGTTTATTACCCTCGAAAGAATTGTTACGTCAATGTTACCGCCCGATACAACACAAGCTATGTTTTGATTTGCAATCGGTAATTTGTTAAACATCGCCGCCGCAACCGAAACCGCACCGGCTCCTTCCGCAATAAGCTTTTGTTGTTCTATTAATGTCAAAATAGCCGTTGCAATTTCATCTTCTGTAACTGTAACAATATCATCAACATACTTTTCGCAAAGGTCAAAAGTTAAATTACCGGGGGTTTTTACGGCAATACCGTCAGCAACGGTAGAAACTCTGTCGAGAGTGTGCAATTCGTGTAACTCCATTGCATTTACCATACTCGGAGCACCTTGTGCCTGAACACCGTATACCTTACAGCGAGGATTGATATTTTTGATACAAGTTGCAATACCTGCAATCAAACCGCCGCCGCCAATCGGAACAATTACCGCATCAAGTTCGGGGAGTTGTCTTAATAATTCAAGCCCGATTGTACCTTGACCTGCAATTACAAGCTCATCGTCAAACGGGTGAACAAAAACCGAACCCGTTTCATTGTAGTATTTTACTGCCGCTTCGTAGGCATCATCATAAACACCGTCAATTAATTTAACTTCAGCTCCGTAACTTTTTGTAGCTTCAATTTTTGAAAGAGGAGCAATACTCGGAATAAAAATCGTGGATTTAATATTATTTTTTTGTGCCGAAACAGCAACACCTTGTGCGTGATTGCCTGCAGAACAAGCTACTACACCTTTTTCTTTTTCTTCTTGTGAAAGTTGTGAAATCTTATAAAAAGCACCTCTTATTTTAAAAGAACCGGTCACTTGTAAATTTTCACACTTTAAATAAATATTTGCATTTGGTGCAATATTCGGTGCTTGGATTAAATCCGTAACTCTGATATTTCCGTTTAATACTCTTGCTGCACTGTGTATTTGTTCTAATGATACCATAATTCCTCTTTTCAAATGAATTATATCACATCAATATGTTTATTTTGAATAAATTTTTTTGATAATTTAGCAATTATTTTTGACATATTATTTTAAATAAACTATCATATTTTTGTAGAAAAAGAGGAATAAAAATGGACAACGTTGAAAACATTATTGCAATGGATGAATATTCGGTAACTTACAAGCCCGGTATATACTTTTTAGGTGACCCCTGCTATGTAATTCAAGGTACGGAATTATGGGAAAAAGCTTGTGAAGATTCGGGTGAATTTAGAGCATTCAACGAGTTTGCAATTGCTCCGACGATGTATGGTGACGGTGTCTATTATGATAAATATTCAGGTAAAGAATTCGGTGTCGATTCCGCAAGCCTCGGTATCGTTAACTTAAAGTACTATCACGAAAACGAAAATGTTGCATATCCACTCGAAGAATTGGGTGCGGTTGTTGAGGTCAACGAGTATATTAAGTTCTCTTATGACCCCGATGAATATAGTTTTTCTTTTGAAATTGACGGAGCGGTCGTATTTATTCCTACAAATGATGACGATGATGAAGACGACATCGACAATTCCGAAGAAAATGAATAGTTGCAAGAAGGTGCGGGAAACGCACCTTTTTCTTTCAAAATTAATCTACATCAATCGGTTCTTTTAAAATCGCTTTAATAGCTTCTTTTGCAGTTTCGTTAAGTTGCGGATTGATGTATTGTGCATTTGCAATTTGTCTTAAAATATCTATTGTTCGCTTAAATACACGAACCACATCACCTTCCGAAGATTGTGTCATTCCTGTTAATTCTTCCCACGAAAGCCCTTCAACCCACATTTCAATTAATGGTGAATAATAAGAATTTATGTACATTTCCGTATCAATGTCATAATCACGTTGAACAACTGCAATCTTTTTTCTTATGTTTTTTAATTGATTGAGTGCTTTTCTCGTAGGATGAGAAAGCGGTTGAGAGGGGAAAACATCTCCTCGTAAATCTTCCGTTATGACAGCACAAATGACCGCTGAAAGTTGTGAGGGAGTCAGCTCATCAAGCACCCCGCTTAAGAGCATTTCCGCAATATAAAGCTCATTTTCCGCACGAATTGTCGAACAAAGTATTCCTTTTTCCGTCGGGAAATCTTTTTCAAGATAGCCCAACTTCTCCAAAACCGCACGGTGATTTTTAAATTTATTCCAATAAATATCTTTTTCTATTGCAATATTTTTCGTCAGTTGTTCGGATTTTTTCTCATATCTTTGCAAAACTTCGATATCTTTCATATGTTTCTTATAAGTTCTGCAAATATCACAATGATATGACTTCATTTTAGCAAGCAATGACTTCGTTTTTTCAAGAAATTCCGTAACTTCGGGGGCATCTTTTTGTCCTCTTTGTTTTGCTTGTTTGATGAGTGTTTTTGATAATTTTCTGTGAACGACGTAAGTTTCTCTAATCTTGTTATAATCAAGCAAATCACGGTTAGTCAGCTTATACGGGCAAACAAAAGCATTCAGTTTTTCTATACTTTGGTCAGTTTTTTCAAGTTGTGCATATAACGGTTTCAATCTGTCGGAAGACGAATAATAACCGAAACTTTTCAAAATAAGCTCTTTCGCCTCGTCCATTGAAAATTTTTGAAGCAAATTTAAAACCATTGAATACTTCGGTGAAAAACGACTTTCTAACGGATTTGCATCTGAAAGAACAAGTTCTGCAACTTCTTCGGGGGATTGGAATTGAGTACCTATTACTGTGACATATCCGACTTTATCCATTCCTCTTCTGCCTGCACGACCCGACATTTGCAAAAATTCATTTGCCGTTAACATTCGATGTCCGTTATCGGTTCG
>CAZOGS010000009.1:19941-22060 GCA_964579375.1 uncultured Muribaculaceae bacterium | reverse complement strand
TTGTCATTATGTGTTGATTTAAAATTTCGTTATTTTGAGTTGAATAAATCGGCAATTCAAGGGTATATGAAAAACAATCTTCTTTCTTTGAAAAATATTTCGAGGGGGCAGGAGCACCCGATGATGAAAATTATCAAAAAGATGGCTTGTTATATCTCGGAAATTAAGCCTATGAGCGAAGATGAGTCGATATTATTGGCACATATTTTTGACAATATTATAAGTACTTATATTCAATTTTTATCCGAAAACGATGATTTTAAAGAAAAGAAAGCTGAAATTATGCATAGATTTCTTAATTTTATGGGGGTAAAATGAAGAAATTATTATTGTCTTTAATTCTTTTTTTCTCCTGTTCCTCTGTTTATGCGGTCGAAGCAGAAACAAGCGGTCTTGTTGATTTGAGCTTCGAACAAGCTTATGAGTTGATGCTTGAAAATAATAATTCATTAAAGTCACACAATGAAAAGATAAAGCAGACAAAATATGAGAAAAATTCGGCGGTTGGTCAATTTTCGCCGAAGGTTGTGATGAATTCAACATATTTGCACTTATCCGACGAAATGAATTTGACGACTCGAGATAAGGTTATGGGGATGCCTGTTTCAATAACTTCGCATATTCAAGACCAAAATTTATTTACATTTGGCGGCGGAGTTGTTTGGAATATTTTTACGGGCGGAAAATTGCTTTCAAATCACGCTGCGGCAAGAGCAAAATACGAACTTGCAAATGAGCAATATCGTGACATAAAAGATGAATTGACGGTAGAACTTGTGAAAAGGTACTACGGTTTAAGATTGGCGATAGATGTCGCACAAGTTCGTAAACAAACTGCCGAATGTATCGAAAATCACGTAAAAGATGCAAAATTATTGGAAAAAGAAGGTGTAATATCTAAGGCGGAACGTTTGCATGCGGAAGTTGCTTATGCTGATGCAATGAGGGATTACAAGGCATCTATGCGTGATGTAAATATCATTGAGGAAGGTTTAAAAACTTTAATTAAGGCTGACGGAGTTAATTTAAAGGGCGTTAAAATAGAGCCTGCTTCTTTGCTTTTTGTTTTTGATGAAACAAATGTTGATGTAGAAGCGATGAAGCAAAATGCATTGACGAACAATCCGAAAATCAAACAGTTAGAACAAAAAAGAAAGATTATGGATGCAAAATATAACGCAAAAGTTGCGGATTATATGCCGACGGTTTCTTTGTTTGCAATGGATATAGTCGGTGCAAGCAATTTGTCCGAAACTATTCCGAGAGGTGCAATAGGCGGAAGTGCAAATTTTGTACTTTTTGACGGTTTTTCACGAACAAATGATGTTCGTGCCGCAAAATCTGAAAGAAAAAGCGTTGATTATGAAACGGAAGATGCAAAGTATAATATAGAATGCCTTGTTGTTAAACTTTATCAAGAATTGATGAAAAATAAAGAAACATATGATTTTGCGGAAAAATCTCTTGAAAAGGCGGAAGAATCTTTGAGAGTCGCAAATCTTTCATTTAAGGAGGGATTTGGAACTTCGTTGCAAGTTACGGATGCTCAAATGATGTTATTAAAAATAAAAACGGAACGGCTTAATTCTATTTACAAATACGATGTAACTTTGGCTGATTTATTAAGAACAAACGGTGATACCGATGAAATTTTGAACTATATTTCAAGTTCAAACAAAACAACTATGTGAGGTTAATATGAATAAAAAAAATATAATTTTTATTTTTTTGATTGTTATAGGACTTTTTACAGGGTTTGGAATTTATGCCTATAATCAAGAAAATACGTTGATATTACAAGGTGAAGCCGATGTCAAAACAATTGACCTCTCCTCAAAAGTTGTCGGACGAGTATTGAAAATCAATGTTCAAAAAGGCGATACCGTTAAAAAAGGAGATGTATTAATTGAGCTTGATACTCCGGAAATAAACGCAAAAGCTCAACAAGCAGATGCCATGTTGGAACTTGCCATTGCACAACAAGAAAAAATCAATAACGGAACAAGAGAAGAACAAATCGGTATGGCTAAAGCGAATTTTGATGTCGCAAAAAAAACGTACGAGAGAATGACTCGTTTGCATAATGAAGGCGTCATTCCGACTCAAAAATTAGATGAAG
>CAZOGS010000009.1:10605-19841 GCA_964579375.1 uncultured Muribaculaceae bacterium | reverse complement strand
ATTGTCACTGTTGTTGATAATAACGATTGTTGGATAACGTTTAATTTGCGTGAAGATTTACTCTCTAAAATCAAAAACGGTACGGAATTTGATGTAACACTTCCTGCTCTCGGTGAACAACCGATTAGAGTAAAAGTGAATTATATTTCAGTGATGGGAAATTTTGCAAACTGGCGTGCCACTAAGGCAAAAGGCGATTTTGATATGAAAACTTTTGAAGTTCGGGCAATTCCCGTTGAACCGCAAAAAGATATCAGAGCGGGCATGAGTGCAATTTTTGATTGGAAGAAATTGAAATAATGGCATATAAGGAGGTCGTACAAAGGGAAATTAAAAGAATTTTTACTCATCCGTTAGGGTGGGTTGTTTCCTTTGTAATACCTTTAGCTATGTGTGTTTTGGTTTGTTTGATTTTTGGGAAGGGAACACCTGTTGATTTGCCGATAGCAGTGTATAATGCTGATAATTCAGAGATTTCAAGACTTTTTGTCAGAAATTTAAACACTCTTCCTTCTTGCAGCGTTAAATATCAGGTTTTGAGTTTGAAAGAAGGAAATGATTTATTAAAAGAGGGAAAAATATACGGTTTTGTTGCAATTCCCAAAGATTTTCAAAAAGATTTATATAAATTGAAACAACCTGCAATTATGTATTATTACAACAATCAAAGAATTTTAATCGGCGGTATTATTACAAAAGATATTAATTCTATGCTTCAGAGTATGGTCGTCGGTCTCGACGCAAAAATGAGGAATAAAAAGGGATTGCCGATGGATGTATCGCTTTTTCAAGCAAATCCGATTTCGGTTGTAGATTATATTAATTCAAATCCATATTTTAATTATCTGTATTTTCTTGCTCTGATTGCGTTTGGGCATATTTTGCAAATTAATATGGTTATGCTTTCTGTCTATTCAATCGGGACTGAGTTTAAATACGGAACAACAAAAGAGTGGTTAAAAGAAGCTGATAATTCAATATTAACGGCGGTTTTTGGAAAATGGACACCTTATTTATTTATTTTCTTGATTGATTTTGCAATTTTGGCTTTTTTGTACTTTGGAATATACGGAGTTCCTTTTTCCGGAAGCGTATTGACTGCAGTTTTGGCAACCGTTGTTTTTATGATGGCTTGTTTTTCGGTCGGAATAATTTTTATTTCTATTAACGGAAATTTAAGATATTGTTTGAGTAATTCAGCTTTTTATGTCGCAATGGGGTTTGCTTTTGCGGGAATTACATTCCCGACAATGGCGATGCCGTTGTTGGCAAAAATTTATAGTGCTTTAATGCCTGTTTCTTATTGGATTTTAGTAATGTTAGATCAAACTTTCAGAAAATTCCCGATAGTGTATGATTTAAAGCACTTTTTAGGTATGTTTGTGATTTTTTTGTTCGGCATGTTATCGCTAATAAGATTAAAAAAGCTTGCTTTAGATGAAAAAAGGTGGTATCAGTCATGAAGAATTTTTTTGAAATTATAATGGCTGAATTTAGAACATTTGCTTCCGATAAAGGTATGCAATTGATAATGCTAATTGGTGTTATCGTCTATTCTCTTTTTTATTCTGTGCCCTATGCAAATGAAGTCGTTAAGGAAGTTCCTTGCGGTGTCGTGGATTTTGACCAAACATCAGCATCAAGAGAATTTATAAGAGATATTGATACAACTGATTATATTCATATTGTTGAAAAATTTTCAAGTAAAGAAGAAGCTCAAAAGGCAATGTATAAGGGCAAAATTTCTGGTTTTGTAACAATTCCTAAGGATTTTCAAAAAAATATTAAAAAGGGTAAACAAACAAATGTCGGACTTTATACTGATTCAGCCTTTATCATTATTTATAAAGCTGTTTATACCGGTGTAGTTCAAACAGCTGTTGAAACAGGTAAATATATAGAAATTTCAAGGCTTCTTATGTGCGGCGTTCCAAAACAAACTGCGATTTCTTTATCTCAACCTTTTGAGTTTATTCAAGTTCCCCTCTATAATCCTGCGGGAGGTTATGAAACGTATGTTTACCCTGTTATTTTAATTGTAATTTTGCACCAAACACTAATAGTGGCATTGAGCATGTTACAAGGGACGAGAAATGAAAAGAAAATCAGACTTTGCAAAAATGATAAAGAAATTCCTTTTACATTATTTGCCCGTGCAACATTTTATTTAATTTTGTACTTAATTTACGGAGCCTTCATCTTTTTGATTTGTCCTGCTCTTTGTCGATATCCAATGACCTATAATCTGTTACCACTATTTGTGTTATATGTGTTAATGATTTATTCTGCGGTCTTTTTTGCTCAAACAATTTCTTATTCTTTCAGAACAAGAGAAACGTCATTAATGATATTGGTTGTTACTTCATTAATTTTTGTATTTTTACCGGGGTTAATTTGGCCCAAAGAAAGCATTCCTTTTGCCGTAAACTTGATATCATTGTTTATTCCCGCAATATCTGCAATTGACGGAATAACAAAAGTTAATGTTCAAGGTGCCTCCTTTTGGCAGATAAACTCAAACGTTTTCTGGTTGCTGTTTTTAACGTTGTTCTATTTTATTTGTTCAGTGTTTTTGACAAAAAAAATCTATAAAGAATTTGATGAAAAATAGGCAAATTCTCTAATTAATTCTCTTCTTCTTGTAAATCTTGAGGCATAGGAATTTCCGGTTCGGGGAATTGCTGTTCCATTTGCCTTATTTCTTCAATAGGAACAAGAGGAGGTTCTGTTTCTTTTTGTTTCGCAAATTCGTGCTCCTCTTCTTCTTCGGAATTTTCCTCTGATAATTCTTCTGATTGTTTGGGTTCCGGTGCTTGAGTGTATGCACCGTCCTCATTATCATTAGGTATATTCATTAAAGCATTTTCATTGGTCATTGACGGATTTATCTGTATTGCGTCGTTAATACTCCATAAAAGATTTGCCATAAATATAACAAACAAAAGTAAAACCACTAATAGTGTCATCGCACTCGATGTAAGATGTCTTTCTCCGTCTTTTTCAATAATAAGACTACTTTTTATACTTTGAAAAAAGCCTTCTTCTGTTGAGTCATTATTTTTTTCTTCATTTTTATTTGCAATGACAACTGAAGAATTTTCTTCGATATTTTGATTTAATTCTTCCTGCTTTGAGTCTGCTTGTTCTTTATTTTCCTCTGTATTTTCGGTTATTTCCTCGGAAGAATTTTCATTTTGTTTCGTTTCGAGAGATTGATGTTCATCTTGAGTTTCTGTTTCTTGTTGTTCATCTGTTACTTCTTGTTCGGCAATTGTTTCTGATTTTGGGGTATCAATACAATCCTCATTTAATTTTATACCGCAAAATCTGCAAAAATTTTGATTTTCAAAATATTCTTTACCGCAATTTGGACAAAACATTCTACCCTCTTTTCCATCTTAATAATATCATATTTGTAAAAAAAATAAATATATTAATGAATTTTAATTTAACTTTAGAGAGAAGAATGTTTTTACAATTCTATTCTTTGTTTTATTATTTCAATTCTTTTTAAATCTCGTTGAGTTTGCTCTTTTGATTGTAACCAAAGAAGCTCAAAACGAAGAGCCGCAAGGATTGCCTCTGTTGCTAATTCTGTTTTTAATATTTTTGAGTTAAATAATATTTTTTTTGTTTCAAATCCGCTTAAATAAGGAAGATTTTTCAAGAAAGATATCGAGTGGGGAGAAACCCGTCCACCGATAAATAAAGGCTTTCCGTTATTTTTAACTTGATTGCTGATACCGAGTGCATATTGATAAATTTCATCATTGTCGACGTCTTTGCTTGTTAATCCGAGCGAACCGCACATGTCGGTTCTACCGAAAATTATTCCGCTCATTCTCCGGTAATTTTCGTTTTGTAAAATTTCATCCAAGAAAGCCGCACCATTAACGGTTTCAATGTTTGCATATATTTCCGGAAATTCGTTGTCAGGATAAACTTCCTCAACCACATTGATAAATTTTTCAAGTGCGTAAGAAGATTCAATCATAGGAACAACGAGTTTTTTAATTCCTATTTCACCTGCAAATTTTGTATCTCTGTAAGCTTCCGAACCACCGACTTTTAGGGCAAAACCTAATTCTGACTTATCGGCAAGCATTTTCAAATTAATAATGTCATCTTGCGTTAAATCTTCAAAAGCCTCTGCTTTGAGTACATCTGCGGAATATTTTATTCTTAATTCATTTAATAAATCAATTAATTCGTTGCTGTTATTCATTTTAAACTCATTATAAAAATGCCGAAGAAGGGACTCGAACCCTTATGAATTTCTTCGCACGCACCTGAAACGTGTGCGTCTACCATTTCGCCACTTCGGCACTTAATCAATTATAGTTTGCTATATGTCTGCTCGTCAAGAAATTTTTGAACTTTTTTAAGATTTTTTCGTTATATTTTTTGTAATCAGACTAAAAATCTGTTATCATATATTCATTGAGGTCTGAAAATCTATGTTTTTAAAAAAAATCATATATTGTTTTTTGATAATTATCATATCATTTATAAACTCAATACCTGCCTTTGCGGATGATACGTCATTACTCTTTTCCGTAAAAAAAACTGATGTTTCAAAGGTAAAAAGTGTCGTAGACTTTTATGCAAGACAAAATAATATGCCCGAAGTATCGGGAAATGATGATTTTACGTTCGTTTTGTGTTCCTCTTTGCAAAACGATTATTGGATTGCAACATATGAACAAGCGGACGAAAATGTTTCTCTGTTCTTTTATTCTCCGACCGAAAAAATAAATGTTATGAAAGATTTGAAAATTCGCTTTAAAAAGAATAATTTGAAATATTCAAAAATACATTCTAAAAATCTTTCTATCGAAAAAAAACTGAATGCCGAAAAAATACTTCAACCTATATTAAAAAGTAAAATATCACAAAAATTTGAAAACCAAACACAAAATACCCCTCTGATTACGGCTAATAACACAAATAGTGTTAATACAGGGTATGATTTTAGTGACGAGGCTCAAGCAAAATTTGATGCGGGGTTAACAAACAGCACTTCTTATCTGATTTCGCAACCGTTTATCCCTCAACAAAACAAATATCAAATTGAAAAAAGTAAGCAGAATTTACAGAATAATCAAACAACAAATATCCAACGGGGAAATATTTCTCTTAACAACAACGTTTCTTATTCTGAACGTACAATTCCTGCGGGCATAACACTATCTGTGTTATTGCAATCTTCGGTCAATACTGCAAGTTTCGATGAGAAAGATTGTTTATCGGGAACATTAAAAGAAGATGTTCGATTTGGTAATGTTATAATTCCTGCGGGAAGTATTGTATATGGCTCTGCAACATCTGCAAATAAAGCCGGAGGAGCGTTTCGTGACGGAACTATGACAATAAAGTTTGACAGAATACTATCTCTTGAAGGAAAAGAGTATACTTTTAAATCATCACAAATTCAATTTAAAAACACTAATAGTGGTATGTCACGTGCGGCAAAGATTTCCTCTCGGGTTATTATAACAACATTAACAGGAATTGCGTTGTCTGCTTTAACGGGAGCAATTTGTCAAACTGAGAATTGGGGGCGTACTCTTGCCGTTGGTGCGGTATCAGGTGCCGTAAGCGGCGGTATTTCTTTAATCGGAGCAAATGGTCAAGATGTTGAAATTAAAGAAGGGGCTGTTTTAACGGTTGTTACGGAGTAATTATGTTTGCTAAAAGATGTTATATATTAACAGCGATTGTCATACTTGTTTCTTTACTTGTTTTTAGTATGTTTTCATTACTAAAAAACATTAATGTGGACAATTTCAAACCGGCTTTTTTTGCTATCCTTGTTGATGCATCTGAAAATAACAAAAAACTTGATTTGCAAAATAAGTTTATAAAACAATTTTGTGCAATTCTTGATACTGAAGATAAAGTAAAAATTTTGCAGGTTTCGGGGGATTCATATTTGATTTATGAAGGTTCTCCGCAAAGCTTAACCGAGATTTCAAAATCTTTAAATCAATATACAAAAACGCCAGGAAATAAAAAAGTTTCTTCCTATAATTCAGCTATAAAAAAGGCTGTTCAACACTGTTTAGTAATGAAGAAAAACGGTTATATTCCTTCGATTATTGTTATCGGTTCTCTTGAAAATAACGGCAAAGATGCAATAGATTGGAATACATTACCTTTAAACATAAAAAAAACATTGAAATATATGCCCGATTTTACGATGTCATTTTTATGGGCTGAGCCAAAGTTTTTGGATAAAGTTAAAGTAGAATTGACACCGATTTTAGGAGAAAATCAATTAATTATTTCTACAGAATATACAATTGACAAAGTTTCGAGAAAAATTTTGAAAGCTATAGGCAGATAGAAGGTTTTATGCAAGTAATAATTTCAACTAAAAATAAAGAATGCATCTTTGAAGATAAAGATTTAATCACCATCGGTTCTGATTTGAATTGTGATTTTATTGTCGAAAACGAAAAATTTAGCATAACTCTCAAATATGATTTGCGTAATAACTCTTTTATTGCAATGAATAACACTAATAGTGGCATCCTCTTTAAAGGGCACAATTTTGCAAAAATTGAAATCACATCCGTTACAAGATTTTTGTTCCCAAATTCGGATAATTATCTGAATATCAGAATTATAGAAGGTGAAACAGCAAAAAAAACAACTCCGATTATAACAAATGTTTCTCAAATTCTTGGTGATACGGAGTCTATAAATTCAAAAATAGAGTTTGCAAAATCAAAAATTGAAGAAATACGAGTTGATATTATTTCACAAATTTCAAATGCAATAAGTATTTTAAACAATAAAATATTACAAAATACAAAAGGGGCAATTTTTACGCATATTGCACTTTTTTGTTCTTGTTTTGTGTGTGCTTTTGCAGTAACCAATTATATTACGGGGTTGTCTATCAAAGAATCTGCAGATTATATTCATTTACCTACCGATATTAAATTATTGTTTTTGTATACAATTTTAATTTTCGGAGTAATGTTACTTTTTAAGCAAGGAATGTTCGGTTGGTTTAATTCTGTTTTCAAAAAACCGACTATGGCACCGATTGTACAAAACCTTTTTATTGGTGGTTCTTCGCTTATTATGTGCGGCGTGTATACGATAAACTTGCTTTATTATCTTGAATATACCAAAAATTTTGCTTTCCCTGTTTTAATTTCATTGTTTTTTGTCGCTTTTGCTTTTGCGTTGGCAGCTGCTTCGGCTTATTTTAAGAGTAACGGTTATATATTGCAAGAATCTTTAAATAAAATTGAGTATCGTACAGATTTGGAAAAAATAATTCATGAGTATAATTCTTGGATTGGATTATTCGTAAATAATTTGAGCAACACAAAAAAACAATACATAAGTGACAGATTATTTAAACTGAAAATAAAACAGTTTTTTGAAGTCTGTATTGGTATTTTAACGGCACCTTTTTTGGCTTATGGGGTTTCAAATACCCTCGCAAACTGCTTCCCTGAGGCGGCAGGATGGGTGAGAATTTCACAAATGAGATTTTCTCCCGTATTCTTAGTTCTTGCTTCTTTTTTGATTATTTTTGCTTTTTTCCTTTTTGTTCACGCTTTTGCCTTAAATAAAAAAATTGAAAACTCCAATGTCATAAAATATGACGGATTTAGCAACTATTTGTTGCATTGTACGGGAATATTGGGAATTGAGGCAATTTCAAAATCTAAAAGAGAAAAAAACTTTGCTCTGTATTCAGCGTTAATAATTATCTTAATAGAATTTTCAATGAATGTTGCTTATTTTTCTGTTGAAATCGGACAAGATTTTTACGGATTGTTTTTAAGTATAGTTGCAGCTCTTGTTCCGACCGCACTATTAGTTGCAGAAACTTTCCTTTTAAGCGGTACAAAATTTGAAATATATGCACTTGAAGAAATTAATGCGAAAGCGGATAAATGATGAATAAAAATTTATTAGTTTTAATAATTTTATTATTTCTGTTTTCTACGGTTTTAGTTTGTGTTTATAAGCCGAAAACACACAAACCGATTATGTTTGAAAATAGGGATTTTAAGCTTGAATTAATTTCAAATGAGTCGGTTGCGAAAAATAATTCTGAAGTTGATTTGAATTTTACTCCGATAAATATTAATATGCCGGATGTAAATATTGATGTTCCCGAGATTTCAACCTCCTCAACGAAGATTGTTCAAAAAGAAAACATACCTTCTCAAAAATCCGAAACCAAAAATAATGTTTCACAAAAGCAAAAAACACAAATAGTGTCAAAAAATATTTCTGAAAAGAAAGTAGAAAAAATCGTTCAAAAACAACAAGAAAATATTTCGGATAAAATAGAAAAAGATGTTACTAAACCTGTTTTGGTAGAAAATTCACAAAAAAACGAAAACATTGTTGCTAAAAATCTCCCTTCAGAAAAAACAGAAACTCCGAAATTTCTGACGGAGGAAGAGGAAATAATTGCGTGGAATAAGTGGCGTTCCGATTTGCAAAACAAACTAATGTCGGACTCTAAAATTGCCGCTCCTATCGGCACGACATTTGCCTTTTCATTTACAGTCGACAAGTTCGGTACAATTTCCAATTTAAAAACTTGGTCTACAAATCCCTCCTATACACCTCTTGCAGTCAGAGTCATAAAGCCGTTATTGTTAAGTTATCAAAAAACTGCAATTTTAAACTTTCCAATAGGTTCAAAGCGTGTTATAACAAATGTAGATGGTGGGTTTACAATGGCTCGTTCAAGTCGATATTCATCCCCCTCTGATTATAATGACTATGAAAGAGTGACAAAATGATTTACAAATGCAACAACTGCGGAAGAAATTATAATTTAAAGCCTGAATATTGTGAGTGCGGTAATAACTCATTTCAAGAGGTTGTTCAAAATTTTGATTATTCATCCGTAAAAACTGATTTTAATGTCGTGCAAGATGTTGATTTTCTTTACGGTGATAATAATTCTTCTTTTGAAAATTCTCAAAAATTCGACTCTGATGATACTCTTTCTTCTGACAAAGAATTAAAAAAACAAAGAAATTCTGAAATTATTGCAGTTATTATTTTTATTATTGTTCTTTTATCAGCAATAATAATGATATTTTCAAATTTTTCCGCCTTATTAAATAAACCTAAGGATAAAACAGTGTCCGTCGAGATTGAAAAATATATTCCGTCTGATGTTAATGAATATTGGGTCGATGAAACTCCTGTTTCGGTTGATAATACAAATAACACAAATAGTGTTAATG